>CASBPY010000272.1 GCA_949127675.1 Synechococcales cyanobacterium PMM_0072 | reverse complement strand
GATCAGCATCTTTGAGCGATCGTTGTAGTGGTTCGAGGGTCGCTTTAATTAGGGGTGCGACCATTTCCTCGAATTTAGTTCGACTGAGTTCTACTTCTAAATGTTTAGGCCCTTGAGCGTCAGCAGCAATAAAAGGCAGGTTAATCGAAGTATTCGTCATCGTTGAAAGTTCGATCTTAGCTTTCTCTGCGGCTTCACGCAGACGTTGGAGAGCCATTTTATCCTTCAACAAATCGATACTTTCCGTTGTGCGGAAATGCTTGATCAGCCACCGGACAATTTCATTATCAAAGTCATCTCCGCCTAAATGGTTATTGCCAGAAGTGGCTTTGACTTCATAGATCCCATTCCCTAGTTGCAATACAGATACATCAAATGTACCGCCACCGAGGTCAACCACCAGAATTTTCTGCTCAGTATCGGCTTTGTCCAATCCATACGCCAGAGCGGCTGCCGTCGGTTCATTGATAATCCGTAACACTTCTAATCCGGCAATTGTCCCCGCATCTTTAGTCGCTTGGCGTTGGGCATCGGTAAAATAAGCGGGAACCGTGATTACAGCTTGATTTACTGGCTGCCCCAAGAAATTTTGAGCATCCTTTTTGAGCTTTTGGAGGATCATCGCTGACACCTCTTGGGGGGTGTAAGTCCGACCGCGAATTTGGACATCCACAGTATTATCCCGCCCTTTAATACAGGTGTAAGGGACGCGATTGCGTTCGGTATCTGTGTCTTCCCACCGCCGCCCGATAAAGCGTTTGATGCTATATACGGTATTCTCCGCATTAGTCACACCTTGTCGTTTGGCCAGTTGTCCGACTAACTGTTCGCCACCTTTGGCAAATCCAATGATACTTGGGGTCGTCCGACCACCCTCCGTATTGGAAATTACCACTGGGATACCGCCTTCGAGGACGGAGACGCAGCTATTAGTTGTACCGAGGTCGATGCCGATGACTTTTGCCATAAGATTGAGGCAATACTTAAAAAAGGATGCAGGAACGGGGAATAGCTAAAATGTAGCTGGATCAGAAGCATTGCTAGTAACAAATTGCGGGGTGCTCATCTCCCTGCACTTGGCTGAGATTGACGCACTCTAGCTGGAGCAAATCTCCCTGATGAGCGCGTCAAACCGCTTAACTGTTTTCAGCAGAGCCAAAATCAGTAGCATCTTCTGCTGATAACTGCTCTGGAGGTGCCGCGACCTTGACTAATGAGTGGCGTAAAATCCGATCCCCTAGATAGTAACCGCGTTGTAGCTCTTCGATCACAGTGCCTTCTGGATGCTCTTCCGTGGGTTGACGCATTACAGCTTCATGGAGATTGGGGTCAAATTGTTGCCCTTCCGATCTCATCGGCGATACCCCAATTCGTTTCAGGCTATCTACCAATTGTTTGTAGACACCTTGATAGCTTTTGTGAATGCCCATTTCCCCATCATTTTGGGGCTTGATTTGGGTTCTAGCACGCTCGAAGTTATCGACAACACTTAGGAGTTCCATGATGGTGGCACACTTAACGCGGAGTTCGGTTTCTTCTTTTTCTTTGCCACTTCGTTTGCGGAAGTTGTCAAAGTCGGCGGCAATTCTCAGGTATTGACTTTGGAACGCATCCCGTTGGTTAGTGATTTCTGTCAATTTAATCGCGAGGGATTGCAGTTCCGATTCTGGCGTTTCGGGAGTTTCGGGTGCCACGACATCACTCGGGACTGTCGCAACTGTTTCGCTAGCCTCTATTTCGGGATGAGCCGCAATTTCTGCATCGGCAACCACCGATTCGGTCGGCGATGAGCTTACTGTCCCTATGGGGGTAGATTGGGATTCGAGATTTTCTGGCGACGGTTGTGATGAAGTATGCTCATCCTCTGGTCGATTTTGTTGTGGTACGGTTTCACTCATCGTTCATTCATTCCAGTTAACAGACATCTCGGGCAAGTTCGACGTTAAATCGAGTGTGCATGAGCTGATGGTCGATCCTTGATTATATATCCACAAGAGAAGTTAATTCAGTGAATCTGCCTATGAGTATAAATCTGATTTGGATCGATCTCTTATATTTTAGTCGATCGAGTTAATAGACCAAATTAACTGGTCTCAATTTATCATGCCCACTCGATCGACAAGAAAAGACATTTGATTGGATTTTGTTGGAGACTTCAGTTCGACTCCGCTCACTGACCAATGGAGATGGGGGCTGAAATAGCAAATTTAGCTTAAATGGAGAGATTCAGTTTAAGTGTGGGAATACTGTAAAGCTAAGGAGCTATTTACAGCAGCTATGACTCAATCTTCATTTCCGAAACGGGCACTCATCGTCCGCAATGACTTTTCTCCATTCGGCAACAAGCTGATTCAGGCAGGCTATGTCAATGCGGATCAGCTTAAACAAGCATTGGTTGATAGTCGGGCGAATAACCACCCACTGACGGAGGTTTTGGAGTCATTGACAGGTAAATCTTTGCCTGCCGAGCTACAACATCAATATAAAAAACAACAGTTATTTGAACTCAAAATTGTCTATGGTTTGAATGCGGTAGATATTGCTGCTGCTCAAATCGACAAGATTCAAGTTCGTGAATTAATCAATACTTTTATTTCGGCCGATAGTTGTCGTCAACTTAAGTTACTACCGATCGGTAAACTAGATGGAAATCCTCCAATCCTGACGGTGGCGATGATCAAGCCAGATGATCTTCAGGCAAAAAGTGACATCGATAAAATTCTCCGTCCCCACGGTATTGCTTGGCGGAGTGAGGTGATTGCCCCTGAAGATTATCAGAAGCTGCTCGATAGCTATTTGGACGAGCGGATTCAGCAAGATGAAGCTAATAATGCCCAGAAAAATCTCAGCATCGAAATGGATAATTTCGACTCGCCAGAGCTGGGACTGGCAGAAGAGGAGATGAATGATGAGATTGACGTTCAGGGAGCAGAAGCTGCACCTGTCGTTAAGCTAGTCAACCAAATTCTCGCTAAAGGATTACTCGAAAAAGTTTCAGATATTCACATTGAACCGCAGGAAGAAGGTTTGAGAGTCAGATTTCGGAAAGATGGCGTATTGCGTCAGACCTTCCCGATCTTGCCCAAGCATATTATTCCTGCAGTTATCTCTCGCTTCAAAATTATCGCCGAACTAGATATCGCCGAGCGGAGATTGCCGCAAGATGGTCGGATTCGTCGGACATTTGAAGGTCGGAAGGTGGATTTTCGGGTTAGTACTCTACCTGGACGCTATGGCGAAAAGGTCTGTATGCGGATTTTGGATAATGCGTCCACTCAATTGGGTTTAGATAAACTAATCAGCGATTTACCCACCCTAGAAATCGTCCGCGAAATGGGCAGTCGTCCCTTTGGACTGATTCTGGTCACTGGCCCAACTGGTTCGGGTAAATCTACCACCCTCTATTCGCTCCTCGCCGAACAAAACGATCCTGGTGTCAATATTAGTACCGCTGAAGATCCGATCGAATATGCCCTCCCAGGTATCAACCAAGTCCAGGTCATTCGCGAAAAAGGAATGAACTTCGCCTCGATCCTCCGCGCCTTCATGCGGCAAGATCCTGACATCATCCTCGTAGGAGAAACCCGCGACCAAGAGACAGCTAAAACCTCGATGGAAGCTGCCTTAACTGGTCACATGGTCATGACTACCCTGCACACCAATGATGCCGCTGGGTCGATTACTAGGCTAGATGAGATGGGCGTAGAACCATTCATGGTGTCAGCCGCCCTCATCGGAGTCGTCGCCCAACGGCTGCTCCGCCGCTGCTGCAAAGATTGCCGGATTCCCTACAATCCCACTCGCGAAGAACTCAGTCGCTTTGGCTTATCTGCTTCCAAAGATACTGTCGTCACCTTCTACAAAGCCAACGAGCTAAATAACGGCGAGATCGAAGCTGCCAAAGCTACTGGCACCCTCTGCAAAAATTGCAACGGTATCGGCTATCGCGGTCGGACTGGTGTATACGAAGTGATGCAAATCACCGATGAAATCGCTGCCCTAATTAACCAACGTGCTCCTTCCGTCTTGATCAAGGAAGTGGCGGTGCAGCAAGGAATGAAAACCTTACTTGCCTACAGTCTCCAAATGGTTCAAGAAGGACACACCACTCTCAATGAGGTCGAACGAGTCACTTTCACTGACTCTGGACTGGAAGCCGAACTCAAAGCCAAGCGCAAAACTACCCTAGTCTGCGTCACATGCTCCGCCGAACTCAAGCCGGAGTGGTTGGATTGTCCGTATTGTATGACTCCAAGATTTGAGAATTAGTGAATAGTGAATAGTGAATCGTGGATCGTGAGGAGCTAAGAAAAGAGACGCTTGCGTCTCAGTCCTGAACTAAACATCATCACCCCAAATTACTATTCACTATTCACCATCCACTATTCACCATCCACTATTCACCATCCACTATTCACCATCCACTATTCACTATCCACTATTCACTATTCACTATTCACTATTCACTATTCACGAAGAATGACTGAACTAACGATCGAAGACCTAATGGAGCAACTCGTCGAAATGGGCGGCTCGGATATGCACATTCAAGCGGGTTCGCCTGTGTACTTCCGCGTCAGCGGTAAGCTGGCACCTGCAAATGACATAGAACTCAGCCCTCAGGAGTGCCAGAAATTAATCTTTAGTATGCTGAACAATACTCAGCGGAAGGAACTCGAACAAACTTGGGAAATTGACTGCTCCTATGGTGTCAAAGGATTGGCTAGATTTCGGGTCAATGTCTATAAAGAACGCGGTTGTTATGCCGCTTGTTTGCGGGCACTAGCTTCCAAGATCCCGAACTTTGACCAAATGGGTTTACCCGAAATCGTGCGGGAAATGAGCCACCGTCCCAGAGGCTTAATCCTCGTTACAGGGCCAACTGGTTCTGGTAAAACCACCACGATGGCCGCGATGATCGACCTGATCAATCGCACCCGTGCCGAGCATATTTTGACGATCGAAGATCCGATCGAATATGTCTTCTCCAACATCAAAAGCCTCGTCCACCAGCGTCAAAAAGGTGAAGATACCAAAAGCTTCTCCAACGCTCTTAGAGGTGCCTTGCGGGAAGATCCAGACGTAATTTTGGTCGGAGAATTGCGGGACTTAGAAACAATTAGTTTAGCGATTAGTGCTGCCGAAACTGGTCACTTAGTTATGGCTACACTCCATACCAGCTCTGCCGCTCAGACGATCGATCGGATGCTGGATGTGTTTCCCCCCGAACAACAGCCCCAAATCCGCGCCCAGCTCTCTAATTCCCTAGTCGCTGTCTTTAGTCAAGCTCTGGTGCAAAAGAAAAAACCCAAACCAGGCGAATACGGTCGAGTCATGGTGCAGGAAATCATGATCGTCACCCCAGCGATCTCCAACCTGATCCGCGAAGGTAAAACTGCTCAGATCTACAGTGCCATCCAAACCGGAGCCAAACTAGGCATGAACACAATGGAATCGATCCTCGCCAAACACATCCGAGAAGGCACGATCTCCTTTGAAGCTGGCGTTGCTAAATCTTCCAGACCCGATGAACTACAAAGATTGATTGGTGCCACACCAATGGCTACTGCTAATGGGCGGAATTAGGGGATAGAGAATAGAGAGTAGAGAATAGGGAATATTAATATTAATATTACCTACTTCTTATCCTCTCCGCCTAGCCCCACAAATTTTAACCCTAACCCCTATTCCCTAACCCTTATCCCCTAAAAAAATGCCAACCTTTATTGCTGAAGTCCGTGATGCCCAAGGTAATACCAAACAAACAAAAATTGATGCTCAAAATGTAGGAGCAGCTCGGACAAAACTTAAAAAGGACTATCCGTTCATTCAGAATATTAAACAAACTAAATCTTTTGATATTACCAAGATTGATCTCAGTGATATTGAAGCTGCGATGAACCCCGTAACTGTGCGGGACAAAGCTGTTTTCTCTCGCCAATTTGCGGCAATGGTCAATGCTGGGGTGGCGATGGTCAGATGTTTGACAGTTTTATCCGAGCAGTGTGGTAATCCCAAGCTCAAAAAAGTCCTCGGACAAGTCAGTCTCGATGTGCAGCAGGGGGTCAACCTTTCCGATGCCATGCGTCGTCATCCAGAATGTTTTGATGCGCTCTACGTCAGTATGATCCAAGCTGGCGAAGTCGGTGGTGTACTCGATGAAGTGCTCAATCGTCTGGCAAAAGTACTCGAAGATATGTCTCGCCTCAAAAACCAAGTTAAAGGGGCAATGGCATATCCTGTGGCGGTGGGAATTTTGGCACTAATCGTATTCTTGGGGATGACAATTTTCTTGATTCCGGTATTTGCAGGTATTTTTAAAGGATTAGGGACAGAATTACCTGGCTTGACATTATTTATGTTGGGGATTAGTGGCATTCTCACTAGTTGGATGGTGATGATTCCAATTACGGTAATTTCGGGATTAATTTTTGGTTATAACCAGTACTATAAAACTCCCGTCGGTAAACTGACAATGGATCGGTTCTTCCTGAAAATGCCAATCCTGGGTGACTTAAATGAAAAGTCTGCTACCGCTAGATTCTGCCGGATCTTTGGTACTTTAACTCGATCGGGTGTACCTATTCTCAACTCGCTAGATATCGTTCGCGATACTGCTGGTAATCAAGTAATCTCTAATGCGATCGAGAAATCCAAGCAAGAAGTTCAACAAGGTGGGATGCTAAGTAACGCCCTTCAACGTGAAAAAGTTTTCCCATCACTAGCGATTCAAATGATCAGTATTGGTGAAGAAACTGGGGAACTAGATACGATGATGATGAAGGTTGCCGATTTCTATGAAGATGAAGTAGAACAAGCAGTAAAAGCTCTCACCAGTGTCTTGGAGCCAATCATGATGGTTTTCCTCGCTGGGATGGTAGCCGTAATTCTGCTCTCGATGTACTTACCAATGTTCAAAGTATTCGAGAAACTCGGTTAAGAAGTGAATAGTGAATAGTGAATAGTGAATAGTGAATAGTGAATAGTGGATTAGATACTTAACAT
>CASBPY010000271.1 GCA_949127675.1 Synechococcales cyanobacterium PMM_0072 | reverse complement strand
TCGAAAGCTGGACTCCCAGGCGAACGGATTGGAATCGCTCTGGGTAGTGAAAAATTTGTCGGCGTGTTGGAATCCTTCCAAACCAATGCTTGTATCCATTCGTCTCGCTATGGACAAGCGATCGCGGCTAAAGCAATCTCCAGCGGTAGGTTAGCAGATTTAGCGACGACGGTAATTCGTCCCTATTATCAGCAAAAATTTGCGGTATTAGAAGCAGGTTTAACCAAGTTCATGCCCAAAGATTTACCGTGGTTCCTCCACCGTGGCGAAGGTGCAATTTTTGGCTGGATGTGGTTTCAAGATTTACCGATCACTGACTGGGAGCTATATCAAGCTCTCAAACAAGTCGGAATTATTGTGGTTCCAGGTAATTCTTTCTTCCCTGGCTTGCGTGAAGACTGGGCGCACAAGCAGCAATGTATTCGGATTAGTCTGACTGCTAGTGATGAGGATATTACGATCGCGATGGAGCGATTGGCACAGGTTGTGATTGAGGTTTATGGGGGGAAGATGTAGATGTAGGTTGGGTTGAAGAATGAAACCCAACATATCCAGAATATTGTTGTGTTCGTTGGGTTTCGAGGCTCAACCCAACCTACTTGACCAAATCGACAAAATTCAAGCACCCCAATCTAAAGCATAAATATCTTGCCGAACGTGATGATGAAAACTTGAAAATTGCCAATCCTTCGGAGATTGGACTAACTTATGCTTGACTGGATTGTAATGAACATAATCAAAATGATGAATAAAATCTCGCTCATCTTGAATCTGATGTTCCCAAAAACGACGTTGCCAAACTGCTTGTTCTCGCTTACCGAACCTAGATTCTGACATTTCACCATGATATTGTTGTTGACAATGACGAGTAAAATAGCTTTTTAGCAATCGCCATCTGGTAGAGAAGTCATTGTCTGTAGGTGGGAGTGTCCAGATACAGTGAATATGTTCTGGTAAAATGGCGATCGCATCAATAACAAACGGGTGAGAGCTTTTTACATATCGAAAAGCAGCCCGCAACAGCTCGATATTTTCAGGTTCGCACAGAAATTGTCGGCGGTTATGAGTGACAACAGTAAAAAAGTAAGTGCCACCTGCAACTTTAGCTCTTCGATATTTCATATCTATAATCTGTTTACTCTGTCTAAAAATTTAGATCGATAGCGATCTCTTGAAAAGAGCAAAATTGCTGAAATTAATTTCAGGTTACGTTTTGGCGATGATTGAATAGAGTTGAATAATTTAATTATCGATCGGTAGGAAGATGTCGATATACCCAATCATTTTAAGTGATTGTCCCTTTAATGCTGAGGTTGTTGGGTTTCGAGGCTCAACCCAACCTACAGGGAGAACTTCCACTCAAATATCATCGACCCCAATATCCGCATCGGAGAGAAAAGTGTTGTTGAAGGTGCAATCAACAAAATAGGAGCTATCCCCAATCTCGAAACTATCATCTATCGCAATATCCCCATCGGGCATAATAGTGTCACTGAAGATGCACTGAAGAAAATAGGGATTGTCGCTAATTTCGGCTCCAGTCAAATTACTTCTAGTGAAGTTAACTCCAATCGTACTAGTGGAAGCGATATAGGCTCCAATCAGTCGAGCATCGGTCAAATTAGCACCATCCAAGTTGGCATGTCCAAGATTAACTCCACTCAAGTCGGCTCTTTGGAGATTAGCTCCTTCCAAGCCTGTTTGCCCAAAATTAGTATTTCTCAAATTGGCATCACTAAAATCGACTCGCTCCAAAATCATTTCAGCCAAGATCGATTCACTCAAATTAATACCACTCAAATTAGCACCAACCAATTCGTCGGAGGCTTGAACTTCGACTCTACTAAAGTCTCTCTCCCCAGCAGCATAACGCTTCAACAACTCCTCAGCAGTCATAACCCCAACCTCCGAAACACAACAGAATGTAGGTTGGGTTTCATTTTTCAACCCAACACACTCAGCTAGCCAACAAACAATTTATGCCATTCTCGACTCGATCGCCCATCTAGCTAATTCCGTGCGATTACTCAGTCCAGTTTTACCTAGCATGTTCGAGACGTGACTTTCGATCGTGCGTTGGCTGACATTCATTTGTATCGCAATTTCTCGATTGGCAAGTCCTCTGGCGACTAATTGAACTACCTTCAATTCGGTCGGAGTAAGTTCGACACTAGCTGGAACTTGGATCGAGGAGTTATCGTCATTACCATCTGTATGTAGCAATAGTCGATTGGTTTGCTTGAGTGAAGACTCGACTTGGGCGACGAGTTCTTCTGGCTCAAATGGTTTCACCATGTAAACGTCAGCACCGAGATTCAACCCCTTGATCCGATCTTGGCTCTGTCCTCTAGCCGAGAGAAATAAAACTGGAATCCAACTTGTGCGGGGGTCTTGGCGAACGTTTTCAATTAGAGCATAGCCATCCATCTCTGGCATCATAATGTCACAGACGATCATATCAGGAAGACTCAGGGACAGGAGATGTAGAGCTTCCTTCCCATTGTCGGCAGTGAGGACTTCATAACCCCGAAACTCCAAATAATCCCTGACTAATAAAATGAGATTTGGGTCATCATCGATTAATAGTAGTCGCTTACGGTCTTTTCCACCAACTGCTTTCATGATCTTCTTTGACTAAATTTAACCGTTTTGATTTAACTACTGATGATTGGATCGAAATGCTACCTAAATTTCATCTTATTCAACCGAAATAACTTTAAGAAAAAAGATTATGTTTGTTGAGTGTAAATAGACTGTCAGATTTACTAGCTTTTTGATCGGAATCAAATTTTCCCACACTTATTTTATAGCTATAAGATATACTATGAGCCGAACCAGAAATTGAAGCGATGATAGATTTGATTATTGATCGATCGACTACAATCACTGCGATTTCCACCTTAGATGTGTATCGATAATACTCTAAAGATTGCGACTTTTATAATCACGATTTACATTGCTAATAATAAAGTAGTGTAGATGCAGATCTTGCGTTAATTTCGTAGGTTTAGTCAAGTAAGCATGTAGCATTTTTTACCAACTCTGGTAAAAGATTCAGAATATAGCTGAATACTGGGTATTTGTACCAGACTACTAGCGCAACAGCTCCTCTAATTGGTTTTGGCTACACAACCATTGATACAAGCCTGTTTGGCTGACTAACTCTTGATGAGTACCGATTTGGACAATTCTGCCTTTATCCATCACAAAAATCCGATCGGCTGTCGCAGCAGCGGATAATTGATGAGTAATGAATATGACTGTCGCTTTTTGTCCAGCTTGGGAGAGATTTTGCAGAATGGCTGTAGCAGTCTGATTGTCTACGCTCGATAGTGCGTCATCGAGAATCAAAATCGGTGCGTTGAGCAGCAGTGCGCGAGCTAATGCGGTGCGTTGGCGTTGTCCGCCGGAGAGGGTAATCCCCCGTTCGCCGACGACGGTATCATATTGTTCGGGGAAATTCAGGATTTCACCATGAATTTGTCCGAGCTTTGCGGCGGATTCGACAGTACTGTGACTAGCTAATGGATCACCATACCGGATATTATTCTCGATCGAAGTACTAAATAAGAAGCTTTCTTGGGGCACATAAGCAATTGCCTTGCGGAGATCATCTAAACTCAAGCTAGTAATGTCGTATCCATCGACAAATAAACTATTTTCAGGTATTTCTAGTAAGCGAGGTAAAGCATTTGCTAGAGTTGATTTTCCCGAACCAATTGGCCCGACAATCGCGATCGTTTCACCTGCTCTAATGGTAAAGTTAAGCTGTTTGAGGGCTGGTGTATCGGCACCTGGATAAGTGTAGCTAAAGTCTTGGGCGGCGATTTGACCTTGAAAGGTTGTCCCGATATGCAGTGATGTAGGCTCATCGGCAATTTTGGGTTGAGCGAAGAGGACTGCTTCGACTCGATCGATACTGACTTCGCCCCGCTGATAGGCAGTAATGGTGAAGCCTAATAGTGCGGTAGGAAAAATTAAATTCTGAGCATAAATGATTAGAGACAAGAAATCACCGACACTAATTTCTTTATTGGCAATTGCCAATCCACCTTGCCATAATAATACCAGCAAACTAATCGAAGCCAGTCCCTGAATAATTGGAAAAATTGTATTGCGCGATTCGGCTAACTTGAGATTGGCTTTAAATAATTCTTGATTCTTTTTCTGAAAGGCTTTGCGCTCGGTTTCTTCCTGAGCATAGATTTTGATCAGCGAAATCCCGCTCATATCCTCTTGAATCAATTCACTCAAATCAGAAATTGATTCTTGCACAACTACCTGTTGATTTCGCAGTTGTTGACTAAATAATTGGACTGTAATCAACATCAACGGATATACAGCCAATGCCATCAATGTCAGCTTGACATTGATATACAGCATCGCAGGCAAGGTTAGGGAATAAGCAAAAATGATATTCGCTGTACTCAAGACGGCAAAACCTACCAGGCGCATGATATTTTCGACATCACTGGTAAACCGATTGATCAGATCTCCCACAGTGGTAATCGCAAAATAACCTGGCTCCAGTCGGAGAATCTGCTCAAAGATATTTTGCTTCATAGTGGATTGGACTTGTCGCCCTACCCCAAAAATCAGAATGCGGGAAGTCATTCGTACTACCCACATGATCGAAGTCAGTCCGATAATTACGATCGCCAGTTGCGTGAGATAATCACTAGTAGCCGAAGTTTTGAGCGTATCGATTCCCGTCCTAATTGAGAGCGGAATGTAGACACTCAAAGCATTGACAATGAACAAGGCAAAAATACCCTGAGCAACCTGCCATTTGTAAGGATTGAGATAATTGAGCAGCTTTTGAAAACGAGACATCTAAGAGTTGGGAGTTGGGAGTAATCAGCGGAAAAGATCTGTGGGTACCTACAATTTCTCTGTAGGGGTGCCCTTTATGGGTACCCAATTATGGCGACTGTTTAAAGATTAGGCAGGCACATCCTAACATGAGCAGATCTTCTGTGATAAAATTATAGGTTTGTGGCACTGTCTCAAATATAACTTAGAAAGCTTAAATAGAAATCGATATGGCAAAGCGTGTACAGTTAGTTTTAACCCAAGATGTCCGTAAACTGGGCAAAAATGGCGATTTAGTCGAAGTAGCACCCGGTTATGCTCGGAATTATCTGATTCCCCAGAAGATTGCCGCTAATGTCACTCCTGGTATTCTCAAGCAAGCTGAAAAGCGTCGTGAAATCGAACGCCTGCGCTTACTGGCATTGAAAGAAGTTGCGCTCACTCAAAAAGCAGCAATCGATAAAGTTGGTAAATTCTCGATCTCCAAGCAAGTTGGTGAAAACGAATCAATTTTTGGTACTGTCACGACGGCGGAAGTTGCAGAAGTAATCAAAGGCGTTACCGCACAAGAAATCGACAAACGCGACATCACTATGCCAGATGTGTCCAAAATCGGTACTTACAGAGCTGAACTCAAACTTCACCCCGAAGTTGTGGTTACTGTTGAGATCGAAGTCGTCTCTAAGTAATCTTGGCTACTATCGTCTAAATCAGGCTGCACCTAGCAGCCTATTTTTATACCTAGACAACTTTTTTGGTACAATAATACCAGCAAAATTTTAATTCTTCACTCTCA
The DNA here is from genome assembly GCA_949127675.1 of Synechococcales cyanobacterium PMM_0072. Lineage (GTDB taxonomy): Bacteria > Cyanobacteriota > Cyanobacteriia > Cyanobacteriales > Chamaesiphonaceae > Chamaesiphon. Next base: position 15,354 of record CASBPY010000271.1, on the reverse strand, counting down.
ACTCCGAACTCCGAACTCAAATGGCTGATACACCTAACTTTCGATCGACAAGTCTGATTCCACCCCAGAATATTGAAGTTGAGGAAGCCATTCTAGGAGGAATTTTACTCGATCCTGAAGCGATTGGGCGAGTTGCCGAAAAGTTAGTGCCTGAATCATTTTATATCCCGACTCACACTGATATTTACAAGGCAGCTTTGGCTCTAAATAGTCAAGGTAAGCCAACAGATTTACTAACTATTACCGACTGGTTGATCGATCAAAATCAACTGGAGAAAATTGGTGGACAAGCTAAATTAATTCAACTACTGGAACGCACAGTTAGTGCAGTAAATATCGATTCTCTCGCCGTATTGGTGATGGATAAATATATCCGGCGAGAGCTAATCAAAGCAGGTACCGAAGTTACTCAATTGGGCTATGCAGCCGATCGACCACTAGAAATTGTCCTCGATGAATCCGAGCAACAAATCCTCAATTTGACCCAGGCTAGACCCAAGTTAGGGCTAACTCCGATTAAGGAAATCGTTGCGACTACTTATATAGATATTCAAGCTCGTCACGATCAACTAATTCCGCCAGGATTGACTACTGATTTTAGCGATCTCGATGGAATGACAGGTGGTTTTCAGCGATCGGATCTAATCATCATTGCTGGTCGTCCGTCAATGGGAAAATGCTTGGCTTATGATGCTGAAATTGTGCTGGCTGATGGGTCAATTAAAACTATTCAAGAACTATATCATCAGCAACAAGCAGAGCTGTTAACGCTCAATAATAATTGGCAATTTAGTCTGACTAAACCATCGGCATATATCGATGATGGGATCAAGCCAGTATTTAAGGTCACTACGCGATTGGGTAGATCGATCGAAACCACAATTACCCATCCTTATTTGACATTAGAAGGTTGGCAACCACTATCGACATTACAAGTAGGTGAAAAGATCGCTGTACCGAGAATAATTCCAATTTTTGGTGATGAAATAGTTCGAGAATGTGAGGTTAAACTGCTGGGATATCTGATTGGCGATGGCTGTTTAACTCAGAATAGAATTAGTTTCACAAATGTTAATCCACTGATTCAGGCAGACTTTATCGCGGCAACTCAGGAATTTGGCAATCTTAAAGTTCGGATAGAAACTGCCAATGGAACCCGTGCTGCGAGCTTGCTCGTCGCAGAAAATTTGATACAATCGCAAGTTAATAGACAAAAATTCGGCAAAAGACTAAAAATAATTTTAGCAAGCCGTGTTGAAAGTTCAGATCAGCAAATTGCCACAGATCTTGGTATTAGTCCATCTCTACTTTCTCAGTGGCAAGCAGGAATCTGTGCGCCACAACCAGAAATGCTAAACCAACTATGTTGTGTATTGGATATCAAAATTACTGAATTAACTGAATCAGGCTTAGATATTAGTTCAGGTAATAGCCTGCTCAATTGGATTAGATATATTGGTTTAGCTGATCATACAGCACATCATAAATTTGTACCGAACTTTGTTTTCACGCTTCAGAAACCATTAGTGGCATTATTTATCAATCGCTTATTCTCTACCGATGGTTGGGCTTCGGTGCTTGCTAGCGGACAAGCACAGTTAGGATTTGCATCTGTCAGTAAAAAATTAGCACACCAAGTTCAACATTTATTATTGCGATTTGGGATAATAACTCAAGTTAGGCATAGATCTATTAAATATAAGCAGGAGCGGCGCGATGCTTGGCAACTAGATCTGACAGATGCTCGATCAATTTCTATATTTATTAGAGAAGTTGGGATATTTGGGAAAGAAAGTGCGATAGAAAAAGTTCGACTAACATTGTTAACTAAAAAATATCAAACTAATCGAGATCTAATTCCGATATCAATTTGGAAGAATCTTAATATTGCCAGAGGATCTGAAAGTTGGCAATCTCTAGCTACTCGTGCAGGTATTGCTGGGGCATCAAATATTCATGTCGGTAAAAGAGCACCAACACGAGATCGACTTTTACAATTAGCCACGGCTGTAGATAACCCCAGACTGAAAGATCTCGCAACTAGCCAAGTTTATTGGGATGAGATTATTTCGATCGAATATACTGGCGATAAACAAGTCTACGATCTAACTATTCCTGATACTCACAACTTCGTTGCTAATGATATCTGTGTTCATAATACTGCTATCAGTCTCAATATTGCCTCCAATATGGCAAAACTCCATAAGCTACCAGTATTAGTATTCAGCTTGGAAATGTCCAAGGATCAATTAGTCCAAAGATTGATTGCTAGTGAAGCAGGAGTAGATAGTAATCGACTACGAGCGGGGCGAATTAGTCCAAATGAATGGGATCCTGTCTATAAAGCCGTAGACAGAATTGCCGAGATGCCAATTTTCATCGATGATAATGCCAGTATGACGATCATGGATATGCGGAGCCAAGCCCGAAAATTGCAAGCCGAGCATGGTGGAACATTGGGATTGATTATGATTGATTACCTCCAATTGATGGAAGGTAGTAGCGATAATCGCGTTCAAGAAATATCGAAAATTACCCGTGGATTGAAAGGATTGGCACGGGAATTGCAAGTACCATTAATTGCTTTGTCGCAACTAAGTCGAGGTGTCGAAGCTAGAAATAATAAGCGTCCGATGATGTCAGATTTGAGAGAAAGTGGTTCGATTGAGCAAGATGCGGATTTGATTATGATGCTATATCGAGATGCTTATTATAATCCTGATACACCCGATCGAGACATTACCGAATTAATCATTACTAAACATCGAAATGGCCCAACTGGAGTGGTTAAACTGGTATTTGACCCAGCGTTAACTAAATTCAAGAATTTAGCCCGTCCAATGAACTAGAATTGGATTAAGACTCCTAGTTCAATTATCGATCTATTCCCATTCTACTTAGAGGTCGAGCAGCGAGTGACAGCAAAACCGAGAGATAAATCGATCGAACCCAGCCAGGCACCATTAAGATCTAAGTCACCGCGCAGTTCTCGCGATTGGTTGAAGCTGTTCTTGAAAACTGGTAGCAGGATTGGTTTGGGTTTATTCTTATTGGGAATAGTTGGGGTTGGCGTTGGTCGATGGTGGGCAAAAAATAATCTTGCGCCAATCGTCGCACAAGAATTGACAAAGCAGCTCAAACGTCCGATTAGTTTGGGTGAAGTTGAAAATATTTGGTTTGATCAGGTGCATCTGACGAATGCTAGTATTCCCGCCAATGGTCAAGATCTAAATCGACTAGCTGTGCGCGATATTATTATTAACTTTGATCCGATTAAAGTAGTATTCGAGCGGACATTAAAGTTAGATATTAGGTTGGTTGCTCCGAGCATTTATTTAGCCCAGAATATTAAAGGAAATTGGATTGATATTCCGGCTCAGGAAAAGACTCCACCTAGTCCGATTAAGGTAGAAGTTAGTACTGTCAATGTTGAAAATGCTCAGGTTGTAGTTGTTCCTTTTAGTCAAAATCCCCAACCAGTTACGATTAGTAAAATTAATCTTCAGGCTGATGTAGATGAAAGTCAACAGCGGGCGACATTTAATAGTAGCGCGCAATTTGAGCAGCATGGGCAGATAGAGATTCAGGGTAATACTGTAGTTGCGAATGGCAAAACTGAGCTAATCGTCAAAGGACAAAAATTAGATGCAGCCGCAGCGACGCGGATTGTGAAAATACCTGAAGTAACGATCGTGAGGGGTACTGTTGATGGCGATCTGAATTTAGCGATCGAACCCCAAAAATCACTGAAAATTAGTAGTAAGCTATTGGTGCGTGATGGCAAACTGGCAATTAATTATGTCCCGCGTAATCTAGATCAGATTAATGGTTGGATTGAAGTTTCTGAACGGGCTGTCAAGTTTAATGATGTCACAACTAAATACGATCAAGTGGCGGGAGTAGTTAGTGGCGATCTCAATTATTATACTGGTTATCATCTCAAGGCTAAAGTAGCCCCGATCACCCTTCCCGATATTATCAAAAGTATCGATGTTTCATCACCATTTCCCCTGGCAGGTACGGCAGTTGGGACACTACAATTGGCAGGAAAATTAGATCGTCCAATCCTGACAGGGAAGTTTAATAATAACCAAATTAATCGAGTCGATCGAGTCGAGATCGATCGAGTTAGTGGTGATTTTAAATTCGCTAATAATAAAATTAGCTTAAATGCCACTGCCCAGCCCAAATTGGGTGGAAAGATCTCCACACAAGGGGAAATCCAGCTTTTAAAAACCCCACAGACGCGCTTTCAGGTGCAGGGCAGTCAACTGCCTGGAGATGCCCTCAGCCGCCTATATGGTGCCAAATTGCCTGGCCAGATCCAAATTGGTGCGGCAACGGTGCAGGGGACGATTGGGGGTGGTGGTACTAATATCTACACTAATTTACAGGTGGCTGCACCTGATGGGACTTATCCCATCAAAACAGATCTTCAGATTACGCCTCAGGGGAAAACGATTATCGAGGGTGCGACACTGGGATTAGCTGGTGGCAAAGTACTTGCGACGGGATCGGTAACGAAAACTAATTGGTTGCTGAATTTTCAACCCCAGGGTTTGGATACGCAGAAATTAGCTCAGATTGGGGGGATAAATTTACCGACTAACTATGGTGGTAAATTAAGTGGAAATATTCAGGCAGGGGGATTGAATAGCGATCTCGATCTCGATCAAATTCAAGCGACTGGGCGATTGAATTTACAGTTAGCCGCAGGGCAAATTATAGCCGATCGATTGATGATTGATCGAGGTAAATGGCAAGTTAATCTTAGTAGTAATAGGCTCGATCTTCAGCAGTTAGGTACTAGTCAAATTGTCCAGGGCGAGAGTCAGCTACCAGTCGGAATTGCCAGTGGAAATTTTAATCTCAGCGGCAATAATCTCACGCAAATAAATCCTAATCAGATCTTTGCTACAGGCAGCGCGAAAGTAAAACTAAAAGCGGGAGAGATTCAGTCGGATAATCTTACTATTGCTAATGGTGATTGGCAGGGATTATTTACAACTAAAGATCTCCAATTGGCTGAGTTTAACCCTCGAATTAATGGTCGATTAACTGGTGGATTTAACCTCGCAGGTAATCTCCAAAATTTAAAACCTGAGTCGATCCGAGGTGAAGGTACAGGAGTATTGAATTTACCTCAAGGTAAAATTGTCGGTAGTAACTTGCGGATTGATCGCGGTAAATGGCAAGGTAATCTTCAATCATCCTCTCTTATCCTCGGTGGTTTAGCACCTGAAATTCCAGTAAAGTTTAGAAATGCCAAGCTTGATGGCAATATTAATATTGCGGGCGATATTCAGCAGCTTAAACCTGATAATCTCAACATCACAGGTAATGGTAAATTAAGTTTAGGTAATGGAACTATTTCAGCCCGACAGTTAGAGCTTCAAGCCGGAAAATGGCGAGGTAATTTTGGGATCGATCGATTAAAACTAGGGAGTGTAAGTGATGAAATTCCTGGAGACTTTGAAGCTGCCCAATTAACTGGTAATTTTAGTGCTGCGGGAGAGTTGTCAAAATTTAGCCTCGATCGATTAGAAGTCCTCGGTGCAGGTAATTTAAGCTTGGCTGGTGGGAAGGTTCGTGCCACAGACTTTAAATTAGATGCAGGTAATTGGTCTAGTAATCTAGCGATAACTGGGGTTCAGTTAGGTAAGTTTAATCGTCAATTATCACCACAAATTCAAGCTAGTAAACTTAGTGCTAATTTTAATCTAGCTGGAAATATCAATAAATTAACACCCACAGACATTCAAGCTAGCGGCGATGCAAAGTTAAAGCTAGTAAATGGTGGTGAAATTGAAGCTGATAATCTTAGTATTGCTAATGGAATCTGGCAAAGCGATCTAGCAATTCGGGGACTCCAGTTAAGTGAAGTCAATCAACAGTTGCCAAAAGCAATCCAAACCGGATTATTATTTGGGAAGTTTCGTGGTGCTGGCGATTTGAAATATCCAGAACTCGAACAAATCCAAGCTAATGGTAATGGTCAAATCAGAAATATTCTCGGTGGTAATATCCAGGTAAATCAACTCAAGATCGATCGAGGACAATGGCAGAGTAGTGTTGTTGCCGAAAGGTTAAATATTGGCGAGCTAGCTAAATTCGCACCTGAAAATATTAGCAATGCTGGCAAATTAGCTGGATCACTCAGTGCTAATTGGCAAATTGGTGGGAATCTTCAGAGTAATAGTCTCGCAAATTTTGAGGTAATTGGTCAAACAAGATTGACCAATTTACAAGTCGGAGAATTAAAGTTCGATCCCAATTTAATCGGAAATATTCGAGCAAATCCAGGCCAAGGTGTAGATATTAATTTTGCTGGTAATAGCGATCGATTAGCACTATCACTTGATCGCAATTTACAGCCCCAAAGTTTTGCAGTTCAACAACAAGGAATCATTGCTACTGGAAACGTTGATAATAAAATTTTAGGAATTAATGTTGAAAAATTACCAATTACATTACTTCAACCGTGGATTCCTAAAAGTGTTGGGATTAAACCATATCGATTTAATGGGATTGCTAAAGGTAAATTAGCGATCAATCTGAGCAATTATCAAGTATCAGGCAATCAAATTGAAATCACCAATCCGATCTTCGGTGCTTTTGAAGGCGATCGATTACTAGCCAATTTTCGCTATGCTAATGGACTGATCAATCTCGATAATACTGCCATTCAACGCGGTGAAAACACTTACAGTATCGATGCAAATATTGATACAACTACCAACACCCCCACCTTCCAAACCAAACTTCAAGTACCTAAAGGCAGCATTGAAGACATTCGGAACTTGCTCCAAATTTTCAGTTTTGACGATCTATTTATCCCCTTTAACCAACGTAAATACGGCACAGCTACCGACTTAGCCACCAAAACCACCAAAATCGCCAATCGTCCCCAACCTCTCTACAACGAACTCCGTCGGCTGTCAGAACTCAAGCGGTGGTTAAACCAAGAAGCAGATCGCCAGCAAGCAAATAACCTCATCCCCGATATCGGCACGCTCAAAGGAGAATTTAATGGGGAAATATCGATTGCCAATAGTCTTAAAACTGGACTGAATACCAGTTTCAAAATCGACGGTGCTAACTGGCAACTCCCGCGCGGACAGCGGCAAAGTCCCTATCAGATCGATCAACTTCAAGCCACTGGCAAATGGAACAATGGTAAGCTCCATCTAGAACCTCTCAACCTGACTATTCAAGAGAGCCAGATCGATATTGCCGGAGATTTTGGGGTCGATAGTCAGAATGCCAAGATAAATGTCAAAAATGTTCCTACTGAGTGGTTAACTAGCTTTATCGAGCTACCTGTGGATATCAAAGGTGGCATCAACCTCTCGGCTCAAATTAGTGGTAATCTAGCCAATCCCCAAGCTAGCGGCAACATCTCGCTGATCGACGGGCAGCTAAATGATACTAAACTCCAAGATCCCCAAGCTAGCTTCAATTACTGGGATGGTAGGCTAAATTTCAATGGTGATAGTACTTTTAGTAATAGCGCAATTGTCTCTCAAGCCGATCAAATTAAAATTAATGGCAGTATCCCCTATCAACTACCCTTCAGTCTCAAACCACCAGCAAGTCAAGATATTCATGTCGATCTGACCCTCGAAAATCAGGGCTTACAAATTCTCGATGTCTTGAGTAAAAAACAAGTTCAGTGGATTGATGGACAAGGTAAAATCGTCCTCAATATCGATGGTAAAATGAAAGAAGATGGTGGAATTGAAAGTCTTACAGCTAAAGGATCTGCGATTGTCAACCAAGGGCGAATTAAAAGTGTCGCCATTACCGAACCCTTCACCGACATCAATGGCGAAATTGTCTTTGACTTCGATCGAATTGATGTCCAAAAACTGACTGGAAAACTAGCCAAAGGACAAGTGAATGTTGTTGGAGTTATCCCGATTTCGGAATCATTTGCACTGAACCCCGCTCAACAGCTTCAGATCAAAATGAACGGTATCCCCGTCAATATTCAAGATAAATATAATGGTGATGTCAATGGCAACGTCAACGTAATCGGAACTGCTCTTAACCCTATTCTGACTGGAGCAATCAAACTTAGCAATGGACAAGTTTTACTCCCCGACACCTCAAATTCTACCCCTGATAATAGTACTCAACCAGTTAGCGCAGAAGTCCCCAATCCCAATTCCCTTCAGCTTCGCAACCTCCAGATCACCCTCGGCGATAACCTCCAAATTACCCGTGCCCCGCTCCTGAGTTTCCTGGCTACAGGTACAATTGATGTTGATGGTACGATCGACAAACCGCGCCCCTTTGGACAAGTTCAACTAAAAAAAGGTTCCGTCAATCTATTTACTACCCAATTCCGCCTCGCGAGTGGCCCCCAAACAGCCGATTTCTTTCCCACATTAGGAGCTGAACCCGTCCTCAACATCAAACTCTACGCCAAAACTCTTTCAAGTACCGCCAACCTCCTCAGCCAACGCAACTCGATCGCCCGTACTGCTAAAAATGGCGAAATCAATCAACCTGCTGACTTCTACACCACCAGCCTCGGCTCAGTCCAAACCGTTCAAGTCGAAGCCCGCATTGCGGGACTTGCTAGCCAGCTCACCGAAAGACTCGAACTCACCAGCACACCAGCCCTCACTCAACCAGAAATCGTCCTCCTGCTCGGAGGTGCGATCGTCGAACAGCTCAGTGCAGGTGATAATATTGGGCTGGGAGTAGCTAGCGTTGCTGGCTCTAGCCTCCTCAATAATATTCAAGAACGCCTTAGCGATTTGTTGAATCTCAGTGACTTTAGGCTCTTTCCCACGATTATCAAAGATTCAAAAACAAGTAGTACTTCAACCTTAGGCGTTGCTGCTGAAATCGGTACTGACATTAGTCCCAAACTATCTACTTCAGTGTTTAAAATTTTGACTAATAGCGAATCTCCATACTATAGTTTGCGCTATCGAATTAATGACCAAATTTTACTTCGAGGTTCGACTAATCTATTCGGAGAAAATCGAGTACTTATTGAATTTGATCAGAGATTTTAAGATTTGGAGGTTAGAACAGATCGAACTCGTGTCTGAGAGACATTGCCGATCGAATGTCGATCCAAAAGTAGCAATTTTTACACCTAAACTAGAGTTGGGATTCTTGTTGTTGGTAGAGACAATAGTATCGCCCTTTTAATTCCATTAGTTCGGCATGGGTGCCTAGTTCTGCGACTAAGCCGCGATCCATCATCAGAATAATATCAGCATTGCGAATTGTGGTGAGTCGATGGGTGATAAAAAACACCGTTTTGCCTGCAAAAGCATCGGCGATATTCGCACATACCCGATTTTCGGATTCGTAGTCGAGCGCGCTGGTGGCTTCATCGAGGATTAATAAGCGGGGGTTCTGGAGGATCGTGCGGGCAATTGCGACTCGCTGGCGTTGTCCACCGGATAAGCCAGATCCGCGCTCGCCGACGGATGAATTATACCCATTGGGTAGCTCCATGATAAAGTCGTGAGCGTGGGCGATTTTAGCGGCAGCGATAATTTGGTCGGTAGTTGCATCGGGATAATTGAGGGCGATATTTTCTTGCACACTCCCTTCAAATAGCAGGGTATCTTGAGGGACAATGCCGATTTGTTGGCGGAGTGAATAAAGTTCGACTTTAGCGATATCATAATCATCCACCAAAATCCGTCCTGATTCGAGCGGATACAGTCGGGGTAGCAATTTCATTAATGTACTTTTACCAGAGCCACTTTGACCGACGATGCCAATAAATTTACCCGCCGTAAATTCTAAACTAACGCCGTCGAGATTGAGCGGGCCTGTGGGTGCAAACCGGAAGGAAACATTATCGAATTTAACATTACCGCGAATCGTGGGCATGGGAATATTACCTCGATCGATCTCCGTAGATTCCATCGGGGTATCGAGAATATCCGCGATTCGTTCGAGGGAAAGTGCTGTTTCTTGGAAGTTCTGCCATAGTTGTGTCAGCCGTAATAAGGGACTGGTAACATACCCAGAAATAATTCGGAAGGCAATTAGTTGTCCGAGGGTAAGTTTGCCGTCTAGGACTAAATAAGAACCAACCCACAGCACTAATAAACTAGCGATCTGGTTGAGAAAGGTCGTGGCAGAATTGGCGGTGGTAAAGGTAATTACGGTTTTGAATCCCGCCATAACATATTGAGTATAACGTTCTTGCCATTTCCACCGCGACCTGAGTTCCACATTTTGAGCTTTGACGGTTTGGATGCCAGCAATGACTTCGACTAGATGGGATTGAGATCTGGCATTGCGTTCGGCTTTGACGCGCAATTGTCTACGGGCGATCGGTGAGATGGCTGTAGTTAGGAGGATACATAGCGGTAAAGTTGCTAATGCTACCCCTGTCAATAGCGGACTATAGACCAACATGACGACAATATAAATTACCGAAAATACCGAATCTAACACCACAGTCAGCGCTGTTCCGGTCAGAAATTGGCGAATATTTTCTAATTCGCCCACTCGGGTGGAAAGTTCACCCACAGAGCGTTTTTCAAAGTATCGGAGTGGTAAGCGGAGTAATCGATCGATAATTTGGGAACCAAGGGCTAGATCGATCCGATTAGTAGTATCTACAAATAAGTAAGTTCTGAGACTAGTTAATAATGCTTCCCCGACAGCGACACCAATTAGTAACACCCCGAATACGTTTAAGGCATTCGGACTATTATTCATCAACACTTTATCGATAATTGTCTGGGTAATTAGTGGATTTGCCAGTCCGAATAATTGAATAAAAAATGAGGCCAGTAATACCTCAATTAACACACCTTTGTATTGAACTAAAGAAGGCCAAAACCAACTAATCCCAAATTTTTGCTGTGGAGTATGTTGGGTGGCTTGAATTAGTAAAATTTGAATCAGATCGTTAGCGGGAGCATCGGTTTCAGGATCGCGATCGAGTAACAATCCTTGGGGCGATCGTTGGATCAAGCCGCTATCGGGTACCGCAAGCGTCACAGAGTTATGGGAAACAGCGCAGATTACCGCCAGTCGATCTTGCCATTTAATCAGCGCAGGTACCTGAATCCTTTGCAGATCGGCGATCGGGAGGGCGGCAAGTTGACCCTGAAGCCCTAAAAAATCTGCCACAGCCCCGCAGAATTGGAGCGAAACACCCCCAGTTTGCTCCACATGATGTGCGACGATCTTTCGCACGGAATCGCGCCGGAAGGGGATTTTAAACTGGTTTGCCAGCATTTCAAAACAGGCAACGCTACCATCGATCTGCCCTTTCCCGCGCACCAGTTGATATTTGGGGCGAGACTTAGATTTGGGTGCGTTGAAGGTGAGCGGGAGATCGGGTGCGTAGGGAATTTCGTGGGGCTGCGCCACAGTCAGAGCGGAGGCATTGGGGACGATCTCGGCATCTTGAATATCGATAATTCGTTCGGTATCTGTTGGTGGTGAAAACCTGAGAATTTCCGGCGAAATCCCGATTAGTCTGAGTTTTTGGCTGGTGGGGAAAGCGTCAAAATCGAATCGATCGCCGATCGCACCAGTCCGTTCGCGGAGCGTTGGCTTTGCCAAATCAAGATCTTGGCTAGCGACAAACCAATCCCAGTCTTTAAGTGCGGGGGGAACTTCAGATTGCGAGTTATAAACTACGGCGGTATCGGCGGCTGCGGTTGCCAATTCTTTAATCGAATCGACTCCTAATAATTCTAATAATTGCTCTTGATTTGGCTGTCGTTCTAGTTCGATCCGCAGGATTTCAAAGATTTCAATCTGGCTCGGTTGATCGTAAAAATACTCTCTTAATATCGGTTCTTTGGCAACCAATTCCATGAATGATTCGGTAGGAATTGTCAGACAAATTGTTTCGGTAGAGGCGATCGCTGCTTCACAGGGAATGCCACGAATTATCCCAATTACCCCGATTGTCCCACCAGTTTCTAGTCGCTCTAAGGTAATGGGTGCTGTATCTTCCGATGGGTATCCCAATAGGCGGACGGTGCCTTCTACGACAATGTTCACCTGTGCCGATAAACTGTCTCGCAAAGCGATCGGTTGTCCGACATGATAGCGATAATATTGCCCACTTTTAGCCAGTCTTAATTGTGTACTAGTTGATAATCGATTAAATGGCTCGACTTGTGATAAAAAAACTTCTGGTTTTACTGGTGTGTAAGTCATGGGAGGAATTTTGGAGTTGGGAGTTGGGAGTTGGGAGTGAGGGTATTTGCATATTCTTTAACCCTAAAACCTAATTCCTATAATTGACTAACTTTTTCCTGAAGCCAGCGATCATAGAGTTCGTCGATTAGGCGAGATCGCATGGTTTTATCTAATTGGGCGGGGAGATATTTTTCGAGTTTGACAATGACGAACCAGTCGGCAATTGCTAAGGGTGGCGATAATTGTCCGGGTTTAAGTGAACTAAGTTTTTGGGCGAGAATTGGATGGGGAAAGGATAGTTCGTGGGGGCCGATCGTGCCACCATTTTCGGCTTCTTGTCCACCCGAATATTGTTTGACTAGTTCTGTAAAAGTTACTTCTTTGTCTTGAATCCGAAAAAATAGTTCTTGAGCAAGATGGGCATCTTTGACTCGCAATAATGAATACACCGCGCGATCGAGTTGGTTTTTGCGTTGTAAAAAATATGACTCAACTTTATTTGCAAAAGTTTGTTGTTTAAAGCGATCGAGTTTGATGGTTCTGAGAATCAAATGCTCGAATTGTACTAGAGTACAGTTATTTCGCTCCAGCCAGGTAGTCCGATCGTCATCAGAATTAATTTGATACTTTTGATAAAAAGCTTTATACGCGCCAAAAACCTCTTCTTGACTACAAATAACATCAGCTAATTCTGCATCGAGAATCAGTTCTTTTTGCAATTGTGGGAGCATCGAAAATTTCTGCAACAGGGCGATCGCTTCTTCGCCAGACATAGCATTTTTGCACAACCTTTTTAAGGGTGTATCCAGTTCTTTGTCCGTTGTCGGACTTGTACTGAGCGTAGCCGTTCGCGTAGCGTCTGCCTTCGCAGAAGGAGCCTCTGTGAAAGAGAATCGATCTTCCAGTGGAGCTGCTGTGGGAACAGTCGCAGTGGTAATTCTAGGATCTCGTAAGTTTGCACTTATCTTCATGATGATACTTTGGTGTGAAGGCTGACTGAGTAGCACCCTGCACAGATTATCTCAGTAATTGCTCGGAGATGGGTTATTGGAATATTAACGTCTGATTAAACGAAGAAGATCGGTGAGGCTAAATCCCCGACTTCTCTCAGAAGTCGGGGATTTGATGTCTTTTGTGTTGCTCATATATTCCTGATATTGACATTAATTACAACATCATTAAAATCGCGATCGCCACCACCATACAAATCTTCTACGCCAAAAGTATTATCACCTAACAACCGAAAATGGTCTAATTTATCGGGGTTAGCACCGAGGTAGTTAAAATAAGCATGAATTGTATTTGTGCCATTACTATTTGTCGGATTGAAATTGACAAAATCAGTTAAGGAACCTTGAGAGATAAGAACAGGTGCATAAATTTTACCGCCAATTAAATCTTGGTTAAACTTATTATCGGTTTTACCTACTTGTAAGATTGCACCCTTGATTGCTTCGATCGCGTAGTTCGCATCGCCAGGTTTGAAGATCGTGCCATTTGCTAGTTTGATTGTACCTAAAACTGCATCTTCCACTGCGTAGAAAGCGATCGAGTTATTGTAAGCTGCATCACTTTTAGTCGTGATATCGGCTTTGAGGATTTTGCCTGCGTAGTCTGATAGATCGACAATTCGTCCTTGTGCTAAATTCTGAGACTTCGCACCGATCGGAATATTCGGTGTCGTATCTGCAAGTTTGGACACACTCAATCGCAATTCATCGTTATTAATTGAGATTTGATAGCCATCATTCGTACTGTTAGTAGTTACTTTGAATGGACTATTACCACTGGTATCAGGAAGGGAAAATAAGATACTAGGAAGCGTTTTACCACTAGCAATCTGTTGTTGTAACTCAGCGATCGAGCCATCTTGAATCTCAAAAAATTGGTAAGTTTTATTAGAGTCTAATCTAATTTCTCGCTTAGATGTATTGAAGAAACTACCATCTAGATTAGAGAAGATCGGCTGGGCTGAGTCGGCGACTAATTTGAGATAACCTGCAGCACCAGGCGCGATACCACCAATTTTGCCTGTCAGATCGTCAACCGCAAAAAAGCCAATTTCATTAACTTTACTACCGACTCTTTTACTCAACCCATTGACGCTCAAACCTTTAGTCGTGGCATTGGTTGTAAATAGGTTCTTACTTAGAGTAATCCCTGGAATCGGAAAATTAGGATTGGGATTGGGATTTAAAATATCCCCGATCAAATTTGCCTGAACCCCTTTGAGTAAGGCGATATTGACAGTCCCCGCTTTGAGTAACGTATCGCTACCCTGCACCACCGCAGTTAGCTTCGTAATATCGTCGCCGATGCCAGGAAGTCCAACAATTTTGAGTGTATCGGTACCAGCTTTGAAGTCAGTGATGATATTCGCCTGGGTTGGTAAAGTCACCGCCGCCAAGATAAAGATATCTCGCCCATTACCACCTATGAGCGTATTCCCCCCCAAGCCAGCAAATAAGGTATCGTCGCCATCGCCACCAAATAATCGATCGTTAGTACCAGCGAATAGCTGATCGTCACCAGTTCCACCGTCTAATTCATTGCCACCTACACCGTCAGTAGCATCTAAAATATCATTACCACGTCCACCAAAGAGGCGATCGTTTTTGCCCGCATATAGCTCATCAGCACCATCACCAGCATAAATTTGATTATTGCCCCCAGCGATACTCGCATCGATGATATTATTACGACGATCACCAATAATTCTCGTATTAGACTCCTTAACACCCAACAGGAGATCCGCTGAATCGGTTGCCGTAATGATCTTAGTACCGATAATTCCCGTGACGGGGAGATCTTTGGATAGTTCTAAAATTCCTAATCTTTCGGGTACTTTACTTCCAGGCGCAACGTTAAAATCGTTGTCATTAATTAGAGCTAGAGTATTAGGTGCAACTAATGCCAAACCTTCAAGTTTTTCGACTCCGGTATAGCCAGCTTGCGCTGCATTAACGATCAGGCTTTTACTCACGGGCGCGATCTTCGCCGTGGCTAATTCGACAGGGGTGAGTTGCTCGATTGTTTTACGCGTAGGTAAACTAAAGTTAGCGGAGTTATTAATATTCGTCGCCGCTGTGAGATCGATTTGATAGATCAGCTTATTTGAGGCACTTGTAGCCAAATCATCGCGCTCGACGACGGCAAATTTACCACCGCCGAGGGAGACAGCATCGCCGAGTTTATCGGTTTTGGCGT
>CASBPY010000270.1 GCA_949127675.1 Synechococcales cyanobacterium PMM_0072 | reverse complement strand
TGGTGAAACGGATAAATGTACAGGTTCATTGCCTGTAGTTGGAATAGTTAATTCGATCGGAATTGCTGTCGGTAATTCGGCGAGTACGGGCTGAAGGTTGTATTGTCCTACATGGGGTTGGGACTGGGTTTTGTCCGCAAACATATTGCTCGAATTATCTGGGGCGGTGAGGGTTTTGCCCAAGGAGTCGGTTAAGATGAGGGGGTGAGTCCGATCGATTTCTACTACTCCAGGAAACCCTACCAATCGCAGATCGAAACTTTATCATCGGTTAAAATCCGCTTGAAAGCTATCGCTTGCCAGGCAATACGGTTCGGATAAGCTCCTCATGACCCTAAATTAGAGGCTGAATAGCTTAAAATATACTCAATGATTAGGTTTAAAGCCTCGATTGCCAGTGAAGGTATGTGATGGCAATAACCGCTCAATATAGGATTTTTACACTTTGGGTTATTTTTTTACTGGAGCTACTATTTCACACTAAATTAGCTTTGATGCAATTGTTTCATGGTCTCCCTGTTAACGATGCACCAGTAGCCCGATCGATTGAGTCAATGTAATGGTTGAATTTTGGAAAATATTACAGACTAAAATAACTAGAGAATAGCCATGAGGATAAACTAATGAACCATCGGCCGATCTTGCTTGGTATTGTAGGAGATAGTGGTGCAGGTAAAACGACCCTGACTAGTGGCATCGCCCAAATTCTCGGTCAAGAAAATATTACCGTAATTGGTACAGATGATTATCATCGTTACGATCGATTGCAACGGACAGAAATTGGGATTACTGCATTGCATCCTGACTGTAACTACCTCGATATTATGCAGCAACACTTAACATTGTTGCGGAGTGGGCAACCAATTCTCAAGCCGATTTATAATCACAATACAGGCACTTTCGATCCGCCCCAGTATATCAAACCAAATAAATTTATCATCGTGGAAGGATTACTGGGCTATTCAACGCCCGCACTGCGTGAATGCTACGATGTCAAAGTGTATTTAGCTCCCCAGGAGTCGATCCGATATGGCTGGAAAATTAAGCGTGATATTCTCAATCGGGGCTATACAGAAGCTCAAGTCTTAACCGAACTTGAAAAGCGCGAAGCCGACTCAGCGCAGTTTATTCAACCCCAGCGGCAATGGGCAGATTTAGCGATCGTTTTCTATCCGCCCAGTCATGAAGCTGAAGTAAGCAGCGGGCACCTCAATGTCAAGTTAATCCTGCGACCGACGATTTCACATCCCGACTTGAGTAAAATTGTCGCTAGCCAGAGTAGTGACGAGCCACCAACAATTCGGTTAACGCTCGATCGCGATATGGGTAAACCAGTTGATGTACTAGAAGTCGATGCTCAGGCAAATAGGGATGCTGTCAAAGTGCTAGGGCGGATGATTTGTAACGATTTGCCCGAACTGCATAGTTTCTGCGACCGCGAGATCGATCCAAATTTAGGCAAGATTACAGATACAACTGGCGCAATACTTCAGAGTTATCCACTGGCTTTGACACAGTTGTTGATTACCTATCACATGCTTAAAGCTACGCAGAACTATCACTAGAGAATAGAATAATTTCAATCGATCTGGCGATCGGCTGTTGCAGTTCCTTAGCTCTTCTTCTTAACAATATTATTTGCTGAACGTAGGATTGAAAATGGTCGTTTTCAGATCGAAAGAGCAGAACAATCCTGATGGCGATCGATTGTCGAATAACAACAGTGTCACCCCTTACAACCAACTCAAAAGTTACTGGAGGTTGCAGGCACGGATCGCCGCATCGGTAGTCTCAAAACAATTGTTTGTGCCAATTTTGGCCAAGAAGCCACTGCGTTCTAATAGCTGCTGAACTTCTGGTTGCAAGCCAGTCAATAGTAATCGGCAATCGTGCCGTTTGAGATCCTGGTAAATATCTTCTAAAGCAATGAGTCCAGTGGTATCCATATTCGGCACAAATCGCATCCGCAAAATCAAATGCTTAACCTCTGGCTCATCTCGCAAAAAGGTGACAAATCGCTCGGCGGCACCGAAGAAAACTGGCCCATCCACCCGATATACGGCAATTTGCTTACTTAACTCCAGCGGAGTACCGGGGGGAAAAACCTCCGTTTCAGGAACTTTCACCAGACTTAGTTCGCTCATCCGTTTGATAAATAAGGCACCAGCGGCAATCAAACCTACTTCTACCGCTAGTACTAAGTCAAAGAAAATAGTTACTGTCCAAGTCAGGATCATGACCCCAAAATCAGCATATGTCGCTCGTGCTAATAAACCAATCGCGTCCCACTCGATCATCCGCACACTCGTTACCATCAGAATACCTGCCAAAGCTGCCAGGGGGATGTGAGCCGCTAAGGGTGCTAGAGTCAGTACGACGATCGCCAGTGCCAGCCCATGAATCACGCCAGACAAGCGAGTTTTGCCGCCAGAGCGCACATTCACCGCCGTGCGGGCGATCGCCCCTGTCGCCGGAATACCGCCAAAAAAGGGGACAATGATATTTGCCAATCCCTGACCGATTAATTCGCGATCGCTATTATGCTTCTCACTCACAGTCATCCCATCCGCAACTACCGCTGAGAGCAGAGATTCAATACTGCCTAATGCTGCTAATGCTAACGCCGGATTAATTAACTCCCGAATTAATCTCAAATCAGTCCAATGGGGAATAGATTGGAGCATTGGCAATGACTGGGGAATCGCGCCAATGGTGGGAACATCGAGCTGAAACCAAGATGAGATCGCTGTTGCTAGCAATAATCCCACCAGAGAACCAGGGATGATTGTAGTAATTTTGGACCAGAATAGCTTAATGACAATTACCAGACTAGCTAGTCCGACTGCTGCCCAATTAAACCCGGCTAAATGAGTGTAGGTTTGCCATAAACCAGGGAGAAAATGCTCGCTCCGAGGCAATTGCACCCCTAAGAAGTTGTTTAACTGACCGCAAAAAATAATCACCGCAATGCCATTCGTAAAGCCTGCGGTGACTGGATAGGGAATGAATTTGACCAATCTGCCGAGTTTGGCAACTCCCAGCGCAATTTGGATAATTCCGGCCATTACGCCAGCAATCCAAACTTTCTCGATCCCGTACTTAGAGACAATCCCCACCAGGATGACTGCCATTGCGCCAGTTGGTCCCGTAATTTGGACTGGAGAGCCGCCGAACACCGCTGCAATGATCCCCGCGATGATGGCTGTATAGAGTCCGGCTTTGGGTTCGACTCCACTAGCCACGGCAAATGCCAGTGCCAGGGGAAGTGCCACTACGGCGGCGGTCAATCCGCCAGTCAAGTCACCCCGCCAATGGGCAAAAATCTGACTGAGCCGAGCACCGATCGGATTACTAAAACTATTCTCTGTTCTCATTGGAGTTAAAGCACCTCTTTGTCGATCGAGTTTTTAGAATCTTCATACCTACAAATCTGCAAAGTCTTGCATATAGATTAACACTTGTGCTAAGGTATGGCAAGTTCTGTTTTCAGAGCAGACTGACTGTCCTTACTCCACAGGAATGTGTTGTTAGCGTGCCATTGCTGCTCTCTCCAAGTATTAGCGGTTGAGGTTACTGCGACTTCTTTAAAATTAACAAAAGACTATATGAGTCATCGTAGGCGGCAGGTGAATCGAACTGAAAATTCATATCCCCAATGGTGCGTAGTTCGTTATCTTGCCAATTTTGAAACCATCGTCTTGGCTCAGTTCGCTTCGCGCACCGCAGCGGAAGCCCACGTCCAATTTCTCAGTCGAGCCAAACCGACTGAATTTTATCATGTAATCTTCGATGAAGCCTTAACTATGGTCTATTTAAACCAAAGTAGAAAAAATGTTAGATCTCAAGATTCTTGATGTCGATCGGGGATACCGTGCCGCTACAATATTAATCTAACCGAATAACTTTGAAGACGTTTAAATAAGAGAATGGCATTTAAATCTAGTTACTTTAAATCAGATTTATTTAAGGTATTATCTAATCCAATCCGAATTCAAATTATCGATGCCCTGAGAACGGGAGAACGCAGCGTCAACGATATTGCTACTTGGCTAGAAGTAGACCCTTCATCGATTTCTCAACAGTTAGCAATATTGCGAAGTCGGAATTTAGTCACCAGTCGTAAACAGGGTAACTTTGTATTTTATGCAATTCGCGATTCGGCTATTTTCAAGATTTTGGATGCTGCGTTAGAGGTATTTAATAATCATCTAGTTGATGTGCGAGATGCCTTAGAACAATTGTAGATAGATAAATTTAATGAGCCAGGAAATAATCTAACTTAAAAGCTTAATCGCTCTCCAGCAGCAACTAATACCAATTCTCAAAAGTTGGGCTACAGATCCTCAGCCGCTATGCTTCTCTATGTCAGAGCTTGAGGGGTGATTGTCACACCTTCAGCTCAAACCCTTTACTGGTAAGCTATTTGCCCCAAAATGTGATGCTGGCAAATGACTCTGAGATTTTTGGCTTACTGCAAGCGTTTGAAGGCTATTTAAGTCTCGATTAGCATCCTAGATACTGAAAAGCCTTAATTCTTTATCTAAGATTGGATTTAACTTAGAGTATATTG
>CASBPY010000269.1 GCA_949127675.1 Synechococcales cyanobacterium PMM_0072 | reverse complement strand
TACCAGATCGGTAACTCCAGACAAGGGAGATTGAAAGACGCGGCTGTGGAGTTGGAGCGAGCCGATGGTGAGTGGGGTTGTGAGGTTCAAAGGAGGAAGGTGGGGAGATGGGGAGACGAGGAGACTGGGGGACTGGGAGATTTATCTTTGCATTTACTCTCTACACCCGCTAAAAGCTAAAGCCTAAAGCCTAACTCCTAAAAAGAGTCACAGCATCATGTAAAATTCAACATACTGCGCCCGATGAGGGACTGAAAATAATTAGCTTACTCCCGACTTTACCGATCTCCACTTTATCTTAATGAAGCGTCGCCAATTTCTGCAATATAGTGCTCTGACAGCCGCAGGTTTTACTGTAGCCGCTTGCACCAGTCAAGGAAGTACTCACTTTAATGCGTCACCAGCTAACTTTGGGAAGTTAGAAAAAACCGATCTTAAGATTGGAATTGTTTCTAGTTTAGACTGCCTACCGTTGGTCGTTGCCAAGGAAAAAGGCATGTTTAAGAAGTACGGCTTGGATGTCACACTGGTAAAACAGCCAACCTGGGAACAGGTGCAAGAGGAATTGCATAGTGGCAAGTTGGATGCAGTCCAAACTTTGTTTGCGATGCCGCTGTGGGAATATTTTAGTAGCAAAAATAGCCAAGCTAGAGCGGGATCACAAGCAGAAGATGGTGATAGTGATAGAAGAAAGAAAAAAAATAGAAATAGAAATCGAGATCAAGACAAAAGTAAAAGCAAAGATAATGCAAATACAGTTGCATTGATGGGGCTAAATATCAATGGTAATAGTATTAGTTTTGGAAAGGCTGCTTGGAAGGGTGGATTAAGACCACGCCAAGCTTACAATACGCCGAATGAATTGCAAGATGGATACAATAAATTTTTTCGCGAGCTAAAGAAACCACCAGGCTTTGCAATTTCGCACCCTGCTGCAATGGCAAATTATACGACTAGATATTGGTTGGGTACGATGGGGATCGATCCAGAACGAGATCTCAAGTTTCAGGTGTTAACGGCTGACAAGATTACCGCCGGATTAGATGGTAATAGTATTATTGGCTATGCTACTGATGAGTTATTTAATCAAGAAACGATCGCTAACAAAAAAGCATTTACAGCAACGATCGATCGAGATATTTGGAGTGGACATCCTGAAAAGATTCTAGCCACACTAGATACTTGGCTCCAGGAATACCCGATTACAGCTAAAGCAATGATGGCGGCGGTATTAGAAGCTTGTCAATATTGTGATAATCAAGAAAATGTAACTGCCCTCGCGCCGATTTTAGGGAAGTCTGAATATACTGATGCTGGTAGTAATAAAGGCTGGCAAAAAATTCTTGCTGGTAGCTATAACTATGGTGGATTCGATCGAAATCCTGAAGTAGTCAAAGTTCCTGATTTTCAGATATTTCACTTTCAACAAACGAAGTATCTTCAACAACCTAATCATGCGAATTTTCTCTGGCACTCCCACGCTGCTTGGGTTCTGACCCAAATGGTGAGATGGCATCAACAACAACTTACTAATTATCCTGATAATGGTGATGCTGTGATCAAGCAGCTATATCCGACTGAAGCTTATGCAGATGTCGCTAAAGCTTTTTGGTTGAATATGCCGAAGGGACAACTTAAAATTGAACAACCAGAGGTGTTTATCGATCGAATCGCTTTCGATCCAAATAAAGCAATGGAATATTTGAATGGGTTTGAGCTGAGAGCTTGAATTGGTGAATAGTGGATGGTGGATGGCAATAACACTTCGACCCCAGTCTTCCAGTCCCCTACTCTCGATCGACGATCGCGGGAACTACACTTGGCTTGATATTGAGCGATTTTACCTGCCCTTGACGATCGATTACCAATTTGAGGTTTTCACCAATTTTACTGTCTTCTACTTGCTCCTGGACATCGCTGGGACTATCGATCGATTTCTCTGCAACCTTGATAATGACATCTCCAGGCTTGATCCCACCCGCTTCGGCGGGAGAGCTGGGCATCACTTCCATGACTACCGCGCCATACTTGGCGGTGACTTTCGATCTGAGCGTGGGTTCTTTGGCAATTCCGGCCTTGAGTTCGGCAGTTAACGGAATCATTTGTACGCCAAGATAGGGACGCTGCACCTTCCCCGTCGCAAATAGTTGAGTAGTAATCCGGCTAGCTGTCTGAATCGGGATGGCAAAACCCAAGCCTTGAGCATTGGCGCGAATGGCGGTATTAATCCCAATCACTTCACCCCGCCCATTGAGCAAGGGACCACCCGAATTGCCAGGATTGATCGCTGCATCGGTTTGAATAAAACGCACCCGTTGATCGGCAATACCAACCTGGGCACTACTCCGCCCTGTCGCGCTGATAATCCCCACAGTAACAGTATTATCCAATCCGAGGGGATTGCCGATCGCAATTGCCCATTCGCCTTGGACTAGTTTGTCCGAATTACCTAGAGTAACTATTGGTAAATTTTGGGCCTCAACCTTTACTACGGCAACATCTGTTGCTCGATCGACCCCAACAACCTTACCTTCCAATACTTTCCCACTTTTGAGTGTTACTTTTACAAGATCGACTCCTTCAACTACATGAGCATTCGTGACAATTTTGCCATCAGCACTCAAGATAAATCCCGATCCAGTGTCTTTTTCTACTGATTCTTCACCAGATAAATCGCCTAGAAACTTCTTTACTAGAGGATTCTGACCAACTGTATGAACAGCATCAACTTTGACTACGGCTGGGCCAACTTTTTCGACTGCGGCAGTGATGAAGTTGGTATTCTCCATTTGAGTCAGTGGTGTGACCATTTGCTGCAAAGCATTAGTTGGTTGCTTGGTATTATTGGCTTGGGGCGTGATTGGAGCTGCTTGTTGTTGGCGAAAATATCCACCGACAACGGCACCAACACCCGTACCTGCTATGACTAAAATTATCCCTATGGTTAGTTTGTTGGAAAGAAGACCCATAGCGATCGAGTTACAAAATAGGTACCTCTTAGATTTTCGCTCCGATCGTCGAAATACTCAAGGTCTATTTTAGGCTTTAGGTTTTAGGCTTTGGATATATAGATCTGTTAGGGTCAGATTTCACCTCTGATGAGACCGATGGAGATTGCCAAAACTAGACAACCAAGAAAAGTCACAACTAGCATAAACAGCGCGGCAATTTCACCACCAGACAGTGGTCGATCGGTCGGATCGAGATATGCTGAGGATCGATAATTATCTGGTCGAGAGCTAATGGGATGAAACGAGGTAGGTTGGAGTACAACTACTCGTGAATAGCCAATTTCTAGATCGTAGGCTAACCGCCGCTCAGGATTACTAATCACGGCGTAGGCTTCATTGAGAGCCTGAAATTTGATCGTTGCTTTCGCTCTGGTTAGAGAGGTGGTATCGGGATGATATTTTTTACTCAGATCCCGATAGGCACGACGAATTTCGATCGCCGTGGCACTGGGATGCACATCTAATAAATCGTAGTAAGTTTGCTGGTTACTATTCATCACTCGTCGATTGATTAATTTGGAGTTCGGGTATGACTACTGGCTGATAAAAACTAGCTACAATCCCCACTGTCAGCCACCAGAGGGTTTGGATTTCAGGGCGGTACCAGACCGTATCCGTGGCACCTTGCGCGAGAGTTGCAACGATCGAGATAATTGCCGCCATCAGCCAAAAAGCTTGGGGATCTCTATTTTGACGCAATCGGATCAGACCTTGAATAGCACAATTAACTGTTACTGCTATTAACCAGATTAGGCAAGCAAAACCGATATAGCCAATCTCAACAATCGTTTCGAGAAACACTGAATAGGCTCCAATCGCCCCAAAGCGGGGACTAGTTTGATAAATAGGATAAATCTTCTTGAACACCCGATCACCAGGGCCAAAGCCGAAAATTGGTCGATCGTGGATCATTTTATTTACAGCCTTCCAGACCTCCAATCGGACATTATTGCTACTATCTTTACTACCACTAAAAATACTCAAGACTCGATCATGTAAGCTGGGGATGACTAACATTGCCAGCCCTCCAATCGTAATTAAACTCCCTAAAGCGATCAGAAATCCCCACGATCGCCAAAATTTGGGTAACTGCGGACGCAACCAGTAATAAACTAATCCCGCTGCGACAATTATCCCCACCACAAGCCCAATCCAAGCCCCACGGCAATATGTTACTAGTAGACAGGCTGTATCTACTACCACCATCACAACTGCGAGGCTCTTCTGGATCCACCCCTTCCAAATAAAAAATGCTGCGATACTAAAAGCGATCGCTGGTAGCAAATAACCAGCTAAAAGATTGGGATTATTGAGATAACTATAGACTCGCGTGGTCTTTGCTAGCGTAGACTCAGCATCCACCCAGTTACCTAATTGTTTAGCACCATAAATTGACTGATGTACGCCATAGCCACTGACGATAAAAGCGATATTCAGATAAATCGCAATTAGCCAACTTCTGATCCGGCTCGATCGACACAATCGCGCCAACATTACAAATAGTAGTAAATACAGACTGAGCTTGCTTAAGCCCCCAATCGCATCGGCTCGTGCAGGCGATAAACCAGTAGCGATCGCCGAAACTGCCCAAAATACTAAAACAGTGACGTGAATGGGAGTAACTCCTCCAGTTCGCGGATCCGAGACAGTCAGCAATATCCAAAAAGCCGCGACCGCAATCATCAATAGCCCGACTGTCTCCGTAGATAGCCCCGGAATAGACTTTTCAAACGGCGACACAATAAAAATCAACGAAGTCAAGATTGCTCCAATCTCATCACCCCACTGCATCAGCCAGCTTTGCTGCCGCCAAGATCGAAGGCTGCCTACCCAGCGATGGACATAGCTAGCATCAACCACCCGATCTAGGGCTAAGTCCGACAATGTGAGGCGTTGCCAAAAAGAATACATTCGCGTGAATTATGGGGTGGGCTGCAATTCGTGAAATAGACGATCGAATAACTCTAAGATATGCTAACGCATCGGAGTCGATCGACATCAAAAGCATAGCTTATTCTCGATTATCAAACTGGGTGAATTTTTGCGTGAGGGTAAAGTTTTGATTTGCTCAGAGCAGGCGGGGTAGTAATCGCGAGTAAAATAGAAGTGGGAATTGGTAAATATTTTCAGGAGCACCAACGAAGATGATGCAAGTAGATATTGGAATTGATGCAGATACTCGTCAGGAAATTGCTGATGGTTTATCACGACTATTAGCAGATACTTATAGCCTGTATTTGAAGACTCATTACTTCCATTGGAATGTCACAGGGCCTATGTTTCAAACGCTACATCTGATGTTTGAAACCCAGTATACAGAACTAGCTTTGGCAGTAGACTTAATTGCCGAACGCATCCGCGCCCTGGGATTTCCAGCACCTGGCAGCTATACGCAATATGCTCAGTTGACTTCGATTCCCGAAACGACTAGTGTGCCAAAAGCCACTGAGATGATCAAACTCTTGGTTGAGGGGCAAGAAGCTGTCTGTCGGACGGCTCGATCGATCTATGCTGTTGCAGCTAAAGCCAGTGATGAGCCAACTGCTGATTTACTCACTCAGCGATTACAGTTGCATGAGAAAACGGCTTGGATGTTGAGAAGTTTACTCGATCAGTAACCCTGACCCTAAATCCCTCTCCCTCAGGGAGAAGGACTTTAAATTTGGCTCTCTTGATGTTAATTTTGCGTGAATAGTAATCGACAACTAGATCGAACAGCACAACTACAAGAATTGATGCAAAAGGTGAGCATTAATAGCTGGAGAGAATTATATCGATCGACAGGCACTTCTGCCCATACTATTAATAAACTGAGATCGGGCAACCTCAATACACTCCGCTGGGAATCGATCATCAAAATTAGTGCTATCTTGCAGATCTCGATCGACGAATTTACTGTCATCTTTGGAGAGAGACAGCCTAAATCTCAACATCAATCAATCCAAATCCTCCAACAGGAATATCAACAGCTTCAGCAGCAATTACAACAGCAGCGTGTCACGCTGCAATCAGAATTTCAATTTGAGAGTTTGCAGATATTAGAATCCTTTCTGACTTACTTTCCCACGGCTAAACATGCCGCCATCAATAATCCTGACTTTCCAGCTAGTAAGCTATTTCCGCTAGTGGGATCGATCGATCGACTAATTCAATCATGGGGTGTAACAGTAATTGGCGATGTGGGATCTCAAGTCCCATACGCCCCTCGCTGGCATCAATTAGTTGCTGGAACTGCTAGCCCTGATCAGTTAGTTACAGTTAGATATGTGGGGTATCGACAAGGCGAGAAGCTGATATTTCGAGCTAAGGTTGGTTGTTAGGATGATTTATTTTGTGTGGTGGGCACTGCCCACCCTACTTTAATTAGCTGGGTGTTAATTGTAGATCTGGTCTTTCTTCAGGTAAAATTGCACCCTCGATCGGACAAACTTGGATACAAATTCCACAATCAATACAGGTATTAAAATCAATCCAATACCAATCAGTACCTAAAGTATTTTTGCCTGGGCCATCATGAATACAGGCCACCGGACAAGCATTTACACAGTCAGCAATCCCTTCACAAACATTGGTAACGATCGAGTGAGCCACAATTTCTTCTCTATTAATATTAAATAATAACTAGTCAAATATCCTTAACCCATGATTTTGGGTACTTTGAAAAAATCAGTTTCTCGATCGGGTGCCGCAGCATAAATACCCTCAAGATTTTGATAGGATGCCTGATTATCATGGCGAGTAATATTGCTCATATCGATCGCTCTAGTCGTTGGTTCGATCCCTTCTGTATCGAGTTCACTCAATTGTTCAAAGTAGTCGAGAATACTACTCATCTGTTTGGCATATTGCTCTTCTTCTGCTGATGCCAATTCTAAGCGAGCGAGGAGGGCTACTTTGTGGACTTGTGCGGGGTCTAGCATGGGAGTGTGGAGGAAGGGAGGACTTGGGGAAGGAAGGACTGGGAGACTTGGGGAAGGAAGGACTGGGAGACTTGGGGAAGGAAGGACTGGGATAACACTTGTGTCCAAACTCCCTAAAGCCTAAAGCCGATCAGTGAGCGGCTTGCATTGAGCGGAGCCGAAATGAGCCTGCGCTTTGCGCTTACTGAAAGCCTAGAAATAGATATCTATCTGAGATCTGCCAGTGGTTTTGAGCCAGCTCTGGGCTTCGAGATAGTTATTGGGAGCGATCTTGATGGCTTGAATCCAATACTCGGCGGCTTTGCCCAGAGCAGCTTCGCTGGCTGTCATATCACCTTCATCGGCGGCTTTTTCACCTTGATAGTGATAAATAACTGCGATATTGTTTAGAGCCTGACAGAGGCGAGAATTTAGCTCGACTGCTTGGAAATATAGTTCCAATGCTTTTTCATGTCCGCCGTTACTAGCATGGATTAAGCCCATATTGTACAGGATATAACTGCGATCGTAATCATTTTCTTCGAGGCGTAGAGCTTCTTCGTAGTTATCCAGAGCTTCGGCATATTCGCCATCCGCTTGAGCAGACATCCCATCGCGATAGTAAACAAAAGCTTCTTTGGCGCGTTTACTGGTGGGCATCATCTTCAGTAGCATGTCTGCCATGACGGTGAAACTTTTGTCGATGAAGTTATCGTTTTTCTGGGTTCTTGGCATTGTAGTTAGATGAGGCGGTGGCTAGAGTATTCTTGCTTATAGTTATTTATTTTACAGTTCTGAGCAGAGAAACTAAACGCTAAAGCTGTTTCCGCTGATTTTCGTAACAAATCCCAATTTATCCAGCTCGATCGAGATTAAATGCCTGAGTTAGTACTGTCTGCTCTTTTGCCCGTCCGACGTATGGTGCTAATTGGCTGGCTTCCCATCCTGTGAGTGTCTGCATTGCTTCGAGTGTCAACCCTCTAGTGAGCATTTCGACGCACCAAGTAGCCTGAGCTTGAGCAATGTTTGGAGCTTCACCTGTTGGTGTACTCATTTCTGTAACTAATTCTTGCCATTGTTTGCACAAATCTAATTCAGTTATAGGATTTCCATCTCCACTGATAAATAAAGCCTCCTGAGCATCCTTCCGACTTTTGAGCCACTGTGTCAGTGGATTTTTGAGGTATGAACCGTATCGCTTGCCCATAATCCACTGATTAATTGGTACCTGACGCGCCGATCCTTGGGTAATCTGAAATAACTGTCGATCGATCATACTCAGATGATTCGATCGATTCAACAAGACAATCTCACTCGCGCTCAATCCAGCTCCAAATAACACGTAGGCGAGAGCATAAGTCTGTAAGCTGTGTTTTTTTGCTTGTTGTAAGATCTGATGGACGATGGGTTCAGGTAGATCGAGCGGAATTGATTGATGCTCGGATCGATTAATTAAAGCTAGCTCAGAAGTACTTGAAGGTACGGCACCTGCTAAAAATAGAGCAACTACTCGATCGAGAAAATCCTCCCGATCTCCCCACAATCCATGAAACTCGCTAGTTAATTCGATCGTCGCATAGCCGAATAATAGGGTATTTAATAAGCTCGCCAATTGTTCAACAGGTAATTGTAGCTCAGACTTTGACTCGCCCAGATTAGTCTTGAGATACTTAGCTACCCGCCGATTTGCCAGATCGAAACTCCGTCCCAAGCCCTGACGATTTTCGATCGAATATTGCCCCGATTCGCCAACTAGCGATCGAATTACGGCGGGAGTTTGCTCTAGTGCCTGAAGACAGGTATTTGCGTACTCGCGCAGCATCTGGGGCAAGCTACTACTTGGTTCAAGTTTGGTAACTAAATTTTGCCCCAATTGGGCGAATACATCCGCATCTTCGATCACTGCCAGGAGCAAGCCATGCTTGTTGCCAAATTGCCGAAACAGCGTCACTTCATTGACCTGGGCTAACTCGGCAATTTGCTTGGTAGTAGTCTCGCTGACCCCTTGACTGGCAAATAATTCGATCGCCGCATGGATTAATTTCTGTCGAGTCAGATTGCGCGAAGATGGCATGGCGGAAGGTTTCTGAAGATGTGTTGCAGTAGCCATTAAGGATAAAATGCAAGTAACACTTGCAGATTTGAAAAAAGATTGTTAAGATATGAATGCAAGCGTTACTTGCAACCTATTACTTTTACTATACCTAGATACCTGCGCTGTGTCGAAGAATTAGGGGTTAGGGATTAGGGGTTGGGTGTTAGATGAGTCTATCTGATGCGCCAATTGAAACCCACAGTCTAAACTCCATAGTCTGGAACTCATAGCTCACCACCTAAATCCTAATTACCTATGACTGCCAATTTCACACAAACTACTTCACAACGGCAAGTTGATACAACGCCATTGAGTTGGACAAATGTATTTTTCTTTGGATCTTTCCATTTAGTCGCATTAGCTGCACCGTGGTACTTTAATTGGTCTGCACTAGGAGCAGCAATCTTTCTGCACTGGCTATTTGGATCGATCGGGATTTGTTTAGGATTTCACCGCTTACTGACACATCGCAGTTTCACCGTACCGAAACCATTAGAGTATGTATTTGCCACCCTCGGCGCATTAGCCCTTCAAGGTGGGCCGATTTTCTGGGTAGCCGGACACAGGCAGCATCATCTCTATACTGAAGACTGGGACAAAGATCCCTACTCAGCAAAACGAGGATTCTGGTGGAGTCACATGCTGTGGATTTTCTACCCTAAATCAAACTTTTTCAATCTAGAAGAGTACAAAAAGGCTGCACCAGATTTAGCAAAAGATGCTTACTATCGGTGGTTAGATAAATACTTCCTGTTCCTCCAAATTCCAGTCGGATTGCTATTGTATGCGATCGGCGGTTGGTCGTTTGTGATTTATGGTGTATTTGTCCGTGCGGTAATTCTCTGGCATAGTACTTGGTTGATCAATTCAGCTAGTCACATGTGGGGCTATCGGTCACATGAAGCTGATGACAATTCGCGCAACCTCTGGTGGGCGGCATTATTAACCTATGGCGAAGGCTGGCACAATAATCATCATGCTTATCCAAATGTCGCTAAAGGTGGTTGGGCATGGTGGGAAATCGATATGACTTGGTGGTCGATTAAGTTATTACAAAAACTTGGTTTAGCCAAGCGGGTGATTTTACCACCAACAACTTAAACAAGTAGATAGATGGGGTATCAACTTAAGACGGGACAGCTTGTAGGGTGGGCTGTTTAGAGATTTGTGGTGATATAGATTTTCTAGGACTTGGCAACTCACCCAGATTGAGAACAACCCAATCAAAGACAACTGGGAAAGGTTTACCAAAAAGTCGTTGAGCCGCAGTAGAACCATCATCATGGACGCTACTTTTTGGGATTCCGGTGGCGGCGGAGATGGCGCGTAGACTTTGTTTGGCTTGTTTGCAAAAACAAGCCAAGACTTTTTGACTGCGTTCTCGTATATTAAGGAGCATCGTTTCCTGATTTCATTCATCAAGTTACGATACTCGACCTTGTGCGTAAGCGCAGGGTTTTTCTTTTGATGCTCCCTTAAATCTCTGCTCAAGACTCTATTTTGTCCTGCTTTACGCTGCTACCCCTATTCACGAGCCTTGCAGAGCGGGAAAGTAGGAGGACTAAAAATGATTGAAATCCATTTGTCCGAAAATACTTACAGATGCGTGTAACAATTATTTCTTATCTCCTAGCAAAATGGCTGAGGTCGATCGAGATTTAAGCAGTTATATTTAGGACATGAAGGTTGGTTCCGCCAGTTAAATCGGCAACCGACGTTCAAAAGTATTCTTGTTAGTAGTGTTGCTCTCATTTGCACTCATTACGAAGGGAAGTCGGGGTTTAAACTTAAAGGGCGATAATTAGGATTCTAATTATCGCCCTTTTTTTGCTAAATTATGGTTGGATCGAGATCCCAATTGCATTGTGGACTCGTGCGGCTGTAGCTGAGGCTCGATCTACTAGTTGCCCGCCGAGATATAAGCTGGTAGAGCTACCACCATCGAGATTGAGTGCGTCTGTGGTGCCCATTTGTTGCATCAGTTGAGCCATTTCTGACAGGGTGGGGCCTTTGCCGCCAGCACGATTGTGGACGGCGACAAGGATAATATTACCAGTCGAAGTGTTGGCGATCGCACTGCGGACGGCTGATTCTTTGCTAAAGGCTGCGCCGAAGTTTTCACTTTTGGCATCGAGGACTATTCGACCGGATTGGACTAGCCACGGGCCAGCACCGAGAATCTGGGCATAGTTCTCAAATTCAGGCAGGGTGAGTTGCCGTTTGATCGTCAGGGTAGTACCGATGGATAGGCTAGACAAAGCTGGCTGTCCTTTTAATTCAGGCAAATACTCATTTGCAGGAGTGCCACCGTTGAGCTTTATGTTAGTTTGACCTGGGACAACGGTGATAACTTTAATGCTCCCAAATAGCTGTGGTTGCCCCCGCAGGACTAGCAAATAACCATCGATCGGAATTGGCAACTTGATGCTACCAGCGAGGTTTCCAGGCGTAATTTGGGTGACTTTATCCCGCTGGACGGTGACGATCGATTCATTCGCTTGAATTGGGGTATAAGTGTTACCCCATTCGCTGGTGTAGCGGCTCCATCCGGCCTGTGCATAAGCACTATTGAGTGCGAGGGTGGGTAGTTTTGCCCCCGTGGATGTATCGATCGTTTCTTGCATTTTGAGGCGAGAGATACCGATTTTGCCACCATCGTTCCACCCCACTACACCGCGATTTAAAATCGGACTAGACAGCCATTGTCCGTCTCGTTTGATTGCGCCCAATGGCATCCGATTATTTCGATTAAAATAGCCACCATTAATTGCGGCGGCAACTTGGGTGGGTGGGGCAAATTTAATTAGATGATTACTACCAACTAAATTTGGTTCTTGATTTGGTTCTTGGGATAAGATTGGTCTAAGTTTAATACTTTTTTGACGCGGATCGATTTCGAGATAACTAACAGGAAAATTATTTGTACCTAATCTGATCCACTTCTGTCTCCACATAAATCCTGGTGCCCAATTTATATCTCGATTGGGTATCATCTCTGGACTGGAATTTATAGTAACCTCTAGATTAGTTGATGATAATAATTTTGCCCTAGCTCGTTGTCCTTTGACGATCGGGAATTGAATGATTGTTTGGTTATTATTACTAGTAACTTTATATTCTAATTTCTGTGCAGTGGGATCGTCATCTGGATCAAGATTAGCCGGATCGACGACTGGGGGGACATTAAATTGAGCAAGCAAGGCTGGATCTGCGGTTGCTTCGATCGTTAGGTAGCCTTCTGTTGGCGTTTGGCTCAGTTTCCAGGGCGTAGCTCGATCTAGTGTGACGGCAATTTTACCGTTTTTAGGGATAGATTGACGCTGCACGTTGGTTACTCTAGTCGGCGGGGTATTGAGTTGGAGTTTACCGCCAACTAGTTGCCATTGCCAACCGCTACTTTTCGCTAGATCGGTGATATCTAGATAGCGATATTGCTGACTAAGTTTAGCCTTGAGATTAATTGGCGATCGTTGAGTAGCATACCAATCGATCGGTTGAGTTTGATAGCTATTATTACTAAACAATTCTACGCCCATCTGTCGATCGAGCGCAGTATCACTGATGCCCAATCTTAAACTCTTCCCAACTTGCCACTGTCCCCAAGGAATAATTAGAGTTTTACCGTTTAATAAAATTTCGGTACCTTGGCTAACGAAATTTTGACTAATTGGAGTAGCTGTCTGAATTTGTACAGATGGATTAGGATCTGCACGAGCAATTTTGACCGAATAAATGACTGAACAAATAGTTGCTGTAATGAAGACAGTAATGGTTAGATAAAACTTGAGATAACCCATAGTCAAATTATTTGATAAAATGCAATAATCAGCGCGTAGATCTGTAGGGGTGCCCTTAATGGGTACCCTGAATTTACGCTTGCTACTAATATTTTGATACTGATGTGAGAGGTGAGGATTTGTTCCATCAATCCCACAATCTTCTACCCTGACGAGTATGTAACTTATCATGTGTATCGGCTAAAAGCTGGGGAATGTTCAATTCTTGCGGACAACGGGGCAAACAATCACCACAATCATTACAACGATTTGCTTTCATCCCTGGAAACCAATGTCCGGCATTTTCAAACATTTGATAACGGTATTTGCCATAATCAGTCAGATCGTAAGCAACCGCTAGATTTCGCAATCTCAATACTTCGGGAATATTAATCTGGGCGGGGCAAGGTAAGCAGGCATAACATTGACTACAAAGATCTGTGTCGAGACTAGTTTGTAATTGTCGTTCTAATCGATCGATTATCGCGATTTCAACATTAGTTAATGGATAATTAGCATTAGCTACATCCAAGGATGGGTATAACTCGTCAGGATCAGCAGCACCCAAACTGAGGGTACTAATTCGATCGTCTGCTAATAACCAGCGATAATTAAAAGCTAATGGTGTTAATGGTTGGCACAATTCGACTAAATTTGGCGGTGGGGTATAAAGTTTCCCACCTTTATCCGCAGGGGAAATGATAAATATTCCCATGTCATATTTACTAGCCAGTTCGATCGCTGGAGCCAATCTTTGGTAGAAGTAATAATAATGCAGGTTGATAAATTCAAATAATTTTGTCTCAATGGCGGCGAGAATCAGCTCCAAACTACCGTGAGTAGAGAACCCAACATGTCTAACCTTGCCAGACTCGATCGCATCTGCAATCGCCGGATAGCAACCATCTGTTACCCAGTCTAGATGCTCTTGAGTATTAATCCCGTGAATGCCCAAGCAATCAATATAGTCAACTTGTAAACGACTCAAAGATTGATCAATCCACTCCGCCATGATCGATCGATCCGGTGTGGGTGACAGCTTGGTTGTAATATACAATTGCGATCGATCTACTGGTAGTTCTCGTTGCAGAGCCAGCCCTAAATATGCTTCACTTTGTCCATAGCCTCTGGCTGTTTCGAGATGATTGATTCCTAAGGAAACAGCTTGATGGATCGTTTGATACGCTGTTTCAGGATCGCTTAAGCAGCGCATTGTCCCTAGTGAGAATGCTGAAAGGTTGAGATTAGTTTTGCCAAAACGTCGGTAGTGCAATTTAAGTGGATAGTGGGTGGTGAATAGTGGATCGTGCAATCCACTTTCCGTTCAATTAAACGCTCCGCAATGCTTCGATCGGATCTAGTCTAGCAGCTTGTCGAGCCGGAACGACTCCAAAGAATAAACCAATCGCACCGGAAACACTGACAGCTAAAACAATCGCTGATGGCGAAACAGTAGCTGTAGTCATTGGGGTGAAATTTCGCACCAAGATAATGCTACCAACCCCAATCAGGGTGCCGATGATTCCCCCAACGGTGGAGAGAATAATTGCTTCGATCGTGAATTGGACGAGGATATCATTTTGGGTTGCACCGATCGCTTTCCGCAGACCAATTTCTTGAGTACGTTCAGTCACAGATACCAGCATAATATTCATTACGCCGATGCCACCAACTAAGAGAGAGATACCAGCAATCGCCCCTAATAGTAATGTTAATGCACTCGTAATTGTACCGACGATTTGGAGTGCGTCCTTTTGATTCCGCACCGTAAAATCATCTTCATTGACAATTTTGTGGCGGCGACGAAGTAAATTGGTAATTTGAAACTCGGCAGCATCCATACTTTCGCTATTTTTTGCCGCTACTGAAATTAAGGATACTCGAAGTCCATATGGTGAAGTTCGACCGATTATTCGCTTACTCATGGTCGTAATTGGGACAAAGATTGCATCATCTTGATTACTCCCAAACGAAGAACCTTTTGCTTCCATCAAACCAACGACTTCAAAGCTAATATTATTGACCCGAATCTCCTTGCCCAATGGGTCATTATTACCAAATAAGCGTTCGGCAATGTCTGTGCCCAACATGGCAATTTGCTTATCATCTTTGACATCTTGGGCTGTCACAAATCGTCCTTTACTAACGGCAAAATTACGCACAGCGGGGAACTCTTTGGTTGTGCCTTGAATGATCGAAGTGGTAGTAATATTTTGATAGCTAACGACAAAAGAATTTTGCAAAACGGGGGCGACACCAGCAACGGATGGCACTTGACGAGCGATCGCTTTAGCATCACTGAGCACTAGTGTTGGTGGCACACCTCCTGACCGAATATTCTGAGCTTTGGGAGATCCAGGCAAGATAAATAAGGTATTTGGCCCCAGATTTTTGAATTGATCTTGGGCGAGAATTTGAGTGCCCTCACCAATTCCGATCATCCCAATTACCGAAGCATTTCCAATCACAATACCTAACATCGTCAAGCCGCTCCGCATCTTGTTGGATACAAGAGTTTGGACTGCCATCGTGAGACTTTCAACTAAATTCATATTCGTTATTGCTTATCGCCCATCATTTTTTCTTTGAATCCTGGGGGGATATCGATGAAGACTCGATCGCCAGATTTTAGACCTTCCAGAACTTGAATTTTATCTTTGACGGTACCACCAACTTTGATTTCTTTGAACTTTGGCTCGTTATTTTCGTCAGGGATATAAACGCCAGTTTTACCTTTTTTAGATCCAATTGATGTAGTTGGAACTGTCAGGGCATTACTAGTTTTCTTACCACTAAAAATGGTATTCACGTTCATACCCGATCGCAATAATTCCTTACCAGTATCGAGAGCAACCCGCACTTCAAATGAGGTGACATTTTGCTCGACTACTGCTTCTGGGGCGACCAATCGGACTGTACCTTGAAATGGCTGATCGCTAAAAGCATCCGCAGTTACT
>CASBPY010000268.1 GCA_949127675.1 Synechococcales cyanobacterium PMM_0072 | reverse complement strand
GGGTTCAACCATACGTTAATCCCACCAACTAAACCAATTTTTAACGTTTCGAGTATTGAGGAGCTTTGCGGGCTTTGTGCAGACCGTACTTCTTCCGCTCTACACAACGTGGGTCACGAGTTAAGTAACCTTCGACTTTGAGCGGCTTACGGTTGTTAGGATCGAGTTCGCACAACGCACGAGCTACACCTAATTTAACTGCATCAGATTGTCCAGTTAAACCACCACCGTGGGCGTTAACGAGGATATCGTACTCAGCTTCTAAACCGAGAGTTTCTAATGGAGATCTCGCTGCGGAGATGTAGCCACTTTGAAAGTTGAAATAGTCGTCGCCAGTTCTGCCGTTGACTACTAGTTTACCAGTACCAGGCACGAGGCGGACGCGGGCGATCGCCGCTTTCCGACGACCTGTACCCCAGTAAACTGCCTTTTTGCTTGCTTCTACCATGATTATGCTCCAGGGATAGTTTTGATGA
Organism: Synechococcales cyanobacterium PMM_0072; assembly: GCA_949127675.1. GTDB lineage: Bacteria > Cyanobacteriota > Cyanobacteriia > Cyanobacteriales > Chamaesiphonaceae > Chamaesiphon. The sequence goes on along the minus strand of CASBPY010000268.1, from coordinate 9,776 downwards.
CGAGGACTTCAGGCTTCTGGGCAGCATGAGGATGCTGAGTACCTGCGTAGACGTTCATCTTGGTGAATAAGTGTTTGCCCATTGAATTCTTGGGTAACATCCCTTTAACCGCTTGTTCGATAATCCGCTCAGGGATCCGCACTTGCAGTTTGGCGAAAACTTCCGTTTTCATCCCGCCTGGCCGACCAGAGTGTCTACGGTAGACTTTCTGGGTGCTTTTTTTGCCAGTCACTTGGACTTTCTCAGCATTGATCACAATGACGAAATCGCCAGTGTCGATGTGTGGAGTAAAGGTGGGCTTGTTTTTGCCACGCAATACCATCGCGATTTGGCTAGCTAGACGACCGAGACGTTGGTCGGCTGCGTCGATGATGTACCACTTGGCATCAGCCGTATTATTGGTTGGTGGTAAGTATGTTTTTTCCACGATCTTATATCAGTTGTAGGTTGGGTTGCAGTTCGGCTACGCTCACTGACCGCGTAGCAAAACCCAACGTTTGTAATTGAGTAAAGCTATAAATATAACTAACTTTGATGTAACAGAAATTGCGGTTGGGTATCGTACCAGACGGACTCAGGGAAGGGAAAATCTGTATATCCGACTCGGAGTAGACATAATCCTTTCGCTGTGGCTGAGTGATGAACTTCACCGCGCTGGTCGTTTTGCCAGATTTGGGTAAAATCAGCGATCGATAAATCGCCATTTCCCACTCTGACAAGCATTCCAACTAGTAGCCGTACCATTCCATATAGAAATCCATTGGCTTGGACTTCAATCTGGATAAAGTCTCCAGACTGTTGACAGCTTATCGCCTGAATTTCAACCCAGGAGTGAGTCCTACTGGAATCAGTCCGATGAAAAGCAGCTAGATGATGCTTACCCAGCATTGGGGCTACGGCGGCTTGCATCAAGGTGATATCAAGCGGTTCATGATAGTAATGCCACGTATAGGGACGGACAAACAAATTTGGTTGCTTATTCGTATAGATGGTATACCGATACCGTCGATATTTGGCAGAGAAGCGTGCGTGCCAGTTATCAGCAACAGGGGCGGAAGCGCGGATGAGAATATCATCTGGCAACCGATTGTTGATGGCAGTCGCCCAATTAGCAGCAGGCATCAAACTAGGATTATCAAAGTGGGCAACTTGGGCAGCAGCATGAACGCCGCTGTCAGTACGACCAGCACCATAGATTTCCACATGTTGACCGAGAAATTTTTCAATTGCTCGTTCGATTTCGGACTGAACTGTCCGCCCAAATGGTTGCTTTTGCCAGCCACACAGGTTTGCGCCTGCATACTGAATTACTAGAGCAACACGTTCAGTTGGGCTGTTAGTTATGAGTTGGTGGTTTTTCTTAGCCATTTATTCACAAATAACAGGGATCGGTCGATCCTACATCAGTTCGATAATTGCCATTTCTGCATTGTCACCACGCCGGGGCACAGTGCGAACGACGCGAGTGTAACCACCTTGACGACTACCGTAGCGTTCGGGGGCTGACTCAAACAAAGCGTGAACTAGATTCTGGTCATAGATATAGCCCAGAGCCTGACGGCGAGCGGCTAGGGTGCCAGATTTGGCGAGAGTGATCATTTTCTCAACTGCTGGTCGCATTGCTTTCGCTTTGACCAGAGTTGTAGTGATGCGACCGTGGCGGATTAGTTCGGTTGTCAAAGATCTTAACAGTGCTTTCCGTTGGTCGGCTGGTCTACCCAGCATTGCCACGCGACAGCGATGACGCATTATATTTCTCCTTGGTTTTACTAATGATCGAGTTACCTTAGAAGTACTTCGATGTGGACTGAATCAATCGTGAGTGACCTGATGGCAACTCGCGATTGCTTCAAACTAGACTGTGACGATCAAACTCCCTTGGGGCTTTTCAATACAGTAGTTGGCGATTTAAATTGATTGGTGAAAATAGGTAGTATTATCTATTTCACTAATCTATCGCTTGCTACCGCGCCCCGATCTACTCAGGCTTTCACTGATTTATCGTGGGGGAGTTTGATCTCCACTCGCTTTTCGAGAGCTTCGATAACCTCCTCAGCGGACTTGAGACCGAAGTTCTTGATTTCCAACAGATCTTCTTGGGTGTAACCCATTAGGTCGGAAACCGAGTTAATCTGCGCTCGTTTCAAGCAGTTGTATGCCCTAACTGAGAGATTTAATTCTTCAATTGGAATTTGATTAGAAGGATCTTCTTCATCGGCATATTCTGGCTGGAAAGATTCCAAGCTGATGTCCTTGAGTGGATTAAGCAGGTCAACCAAAATTTTGGCGGATTCGCTTAATGCTTCTTGGGGTGTCAGACTACCATTTGTCCAGATTTCTAGAATCAATCTGTCTTTTTCAACTGCGCCATCGATTCGCACATCTTCGGTAGTGTAATTAACCTGGGTAACAGGCATAAATACTGCATCGATTTGGAGCATGTCCATTGCTAGACCATGTTCGCGGAATTTGTCTACCGATCGATAGCCCTTGCCCCGCTCGATTCTAAATTCCATCTCCAACTTCCCACCCGCAGCAACCGTAGCCACATATTGATGAGGATCGACAACTTCTACTTCTGAAGGTAATTCAAAATCAGCAGTTGTGACTTCGGCTGGCCCAGTTACATTCAATCTGCCGATTTGCGGCTGAGAGGTGTAACTTTTGAGTTTGACTTCTTTCATGTTCAGCAGCAGTTCGAGAACATCTTCGCGAACACCAACTAAGCTAGCAAACTCATGGTTGACCGTACCTGGCTTGACACCAGCTTTTTCGTCTTTGATTAGTCCGGCTACTCGTACCGCCGTAATACATGTCCCTTCTAAGTTGGACAATAATACCCGCCGGAGTGAGTTGCCGATCGTTACACCTTGACCTCGATCGAGAGGCTCCAGGATAAACTTACTATATTGACTTTGATTTGACTCGGTCTTAGACTCGACACACTCGATCTGAAACTGCGCCACAGAGTGACCTCCCTACCCAGTTTGTACTTGACTTTAAACTTGTTACAGATGACAGCTAGATAGCTATCAAATTTGCTCTAAACATAACAACTAATAATTCATAATTACTAAATTTGGCGATTCTCCAGAGGAGAGGCTATGCCAACGCCAGTCTAGATGATTACAAACTAAAAATAATTAACTTAGACTCTCCGTCTTTTTGGCGGACGGCAACCATTATGTGGAATTGGAGTGACATCGCGAATTAGAGTTATTTCTAACCCTGCACCTTGGAGAGCACGAATCGCTGTTTCACGACCCGCACCAGGCCCACTGACCATCACTTCCAATTGACGCATTCCCTGATCCATTGCGCGCTTACCAGCAGTTTCTGCTGCTGTTTGAGCCGCAAATGGAGTCCCTTTTTTCGCGCCCTTGAAGCCACTAGATCCGCTAGATGCCCAGGAGATTACATCCCCATTGGCATCTGAGATCGTGACGATCGTATTGTTGAATGTTGACTGGATATAAGCTACGCCGTTTGGAACGTTGCGCTTTTGCTTTTTAGGGCCAGTCTTTTTACTAGGTTGTCGAGCCATGTCGGTCTATGTATTTGAAATATCAATGAGGTAATCGATGAAAACATCCACTGCGGATCTGAATTTCAATAATTCGATTTGCTTGGTTAATATAGACCAAAGCGTAGCTGTGACCACGGGTTTAGACACACTAATTGGCGAGAAGCAACTGCCGCATAACTACCAATTTTTTGGAAGTAGGGTACGGGTCTACTAATCGCCAATTGGCTATTGCTAGGTTGCCACAACCATCGAACCATCTTATTTCTTGCCAGGAGCTTTTTTCTTGCCCATAACGGTGACGCGACGACCGCGACGTGTCCGTGCGTTGGTTCGAGTCCGTTGACCGCGAACAGGTAAACCCATCCGGTGTCTACGTCCCCGATAGGATCCGATGTCTACCAATCGCTTGATATTCATCGATTCCCAGCGACGTAAATCGCCTTCGATCTGATAATCGCCTTCTACCCGTTCCCGTAGGAGAGTAACTTCAGCATCAGATAAATCCTTAACTCGTGTATCTGGATTTACACCTGTCTTTTTGATTACTTCTTTGGCGCGGGTTAACCCGATGCCAAAGATGTATGTGAGACCGATTTCCACCCGCTTGTCGCGAGGGAGGTCTACGCCTGCTATCCGTGCCACACTTGTTTCTCCACTATACTTTGATCTCGATCAAGGGTTCGATGGCTCTATGAAAAGATCTGGTTTTGAACTAGCGCAACTCGCCCAAGCCTTTACTCTTTTGTAGATTCCATTCGATCGTCATAGGTCTAAATAACTAACTAGCAACTTGGACTAGTTATCTTAACCTTGACGCTGTTTATGTTTCGGGTTGGCACAAATTACCATCACCCGGCCCCGTCTACGAATGACGCGACACTTTTCACAAATCTTTTTGACAGACGCTCTGACTTTCATGCCAATTTAGACAACACTGCAAGCTTAATATTATAACATTTTCCAACAAATTGTCAGTAGTGATTACGCGACAATTCTGCTGGAGACGATCTACCAGATGGGAGAAACGTTGAATTTGGGGTTCGATCGGGGAATATAATTACTTCTTATTCCGCAGTCTGTATGTGATTCGGCCTTTACTGAGGTCGTAAGGAGTGAGTTCGCACTTGACTCGATCGCCAGGAAGAATTTTAATATAGTTGCGACGAATTTTGCCGGAGATATGGGCTAAAACATTAAACCCGTTATCTAGATCGACTCGAAACATGGCATTAGGCAGGGATTCAGTCACCGTGCCCTCCATTTCAATCAAATCTTGTTTAGACAATTAATAAATACCTCAAATGGAGTAATTGATAGCTACTTTTATTTTAACAGGGGACGAGGAGACGGGGAGACGAGAAGGATATTAATCTAATTTCCCAGTCCCCGTCCCCCCATTGCTTAATTCACCAATGTCTCTAAATCCTGCGTAACCACTGCCAACTCTCGATCGCCATTAACCTCGCGATAAACACCCTTCTGTCGATAGTAATCGATCAAAGGTAATGTTTGCTGGTCATACACAACCAATCGCCTGCGAATCACATCCTCGGTGTCATCAGGACGATTTTGGATGGTGGCTCGATTGAGTAGTCTTTCGACTAGTCTGTCCTGAGGGACATCGAGATTAATCGCTAGATCGTAATTTTGACCGATTTCTGTGAGCAATCGATCAAGAAATTCAGCTTGACTGACATTGCGGGGGAACCCATCAAGGATCCAACCTGAGCCAACAGCATCAGATTGACTCAACCGAGCGCGAATCATGTCTAACAGCAGTGAGTCAGGGACTAGTTCGCCTTTATCCATGTAGGATTTAGCTTTTAGACCTAATTCAGTTTGTCCTTTGACTTCGGCTCGCAAAATATCTCCAGTGGAGATATGGGGGATTTTAGCGGATTCCGCGAGGATTTGGGCTTGAGTACCTTTGCCCGCACCAGGGGCACCGAGAAAAATTAGTCGAGTCATAGAGTCATAATTTAGGGTATAGGGGATAGGGTATAGGGGATAGGGTTTAGTAGGGACAGGAGGCAGGACTTTAGACTGGTTAATCGTGCTAGAAATACCTCTCTATTCCCTATCCCCTATCCCCTCTTCCCTATTCTTTACCAATCATGCCTTCATAACGTTGAGAGATGACGAGAGTTTGAATTTGTTTAGCAGTATCGATCGCCACGCTGACTAAAATCAAGAGCGAAGTTGCTCCGAAACCCCTGAAAGTACTGACATTAAGAGCACCTTCGATCGCCGTTGGGACAGTTGCTACAACACCCAAGAAAATCGCACCCAGTAGAGTAAGTCGAGTGAGAATACCCTCGATATATTTACTAGTCGCAACACCTGGACGAACACCTGGAATACTAGCACCCATTTTCTTGAGGTTTTGAGCCATGTCAATTGGGTTCACGACTAATGAGCTATAGAAATAGCTAAAAAAGACGATCAAAATCAGATAAAACGGTACATAACCATTTCCGTTTGGAGATAGAAAGTCTTTAATACCTGTAACAACTTGGACTACCTGACTATTAGCACCACTGGTAGCAATAAAGGATGCTAGAGCACCAGGTAAAATCAATACTGAAGATGCGAAAATAATTGGCATTACTCCACCTTGGTTGAGGCGGAGGGGAAGGTAGCTAGTCCGTTCACGTTGAATTCTGCGTCCGACTTGACGACGAGCAGAAATAATCGGAATTCGGCGAGTTCCTTCTTGGACAAAGACAATCCCTACCGTCATCAAAATGAAGACAGCTAATAGTGCAATAGTTGGCGTGAGGATCGAGCTATCACTTTGAGCCAGACTGAATGTGTCAGCGAATGATTTAGGTAAAACAGCGACGATGTTTAGGAAAATTAATAGTGAAGCACCATTACCAATACCCTTTTCAGTAATTAGCTCTGATATCCACATCACAAACATCGCACCAGCCGTTAGAGCCATTGCGGTACTGACAATGAAGAAAATACCTGGCACATGACCAGGCAAGAGATACTTTGCTGCTCCAGTGCTGTCGGTTTGATTATTGATGTAAAGAGCGAAGCCGAGACTTTGAACAAAGCCCCACCCAACTGCGACATAACGGGTAATCTGGGAAATTTTACGCCGTCCAGCTTCACCTTCTTCTTTTTGGAGCTTTTCAAGCCCAGGTAGAGCTGTTGTCAGCAACTGAATAATAATCGAAGCATTAATGTAAGGAATAATCCCTAATGCAAAAATTCCTAATGTAGATAAACCTCCAGAGAAGATATCTAGAACGCCAAACGCTGGATTATTTTTAAAATCTTCAGCAAATCTGAATCGATCGATCCCAGGTACCGGAATAAAGGTACCAAATCGAGCCAAAACCAGCAAGCCGAGGGTGACCAAAACTCTTCCTCTCAAGCCAGCCGCCTGAGCCATCTGTACGAATGTCTCTTGGGGCGACGGTGCTTTTTCTCTACTAGCGTCCATCTAAAATTACCTCAGCAAATTTATTTAATATCAAAACTAAAATATAAAGAACTGTTACCTTTATGAGTCTAAGTATACAATTCTCTAGTTAATTCTGGGAATGAAAAAAAGAATCCAGCACGGCCGACCTTATGTCAGAGGCAATGCTGGATTCAGTTAGTTTTTTGGTTGCGACAATTGATCAGATGAAAACATCTTAAATTACTTCGCAAGTACCACCAGCGGCTTCAATCTTAGTTTTAGCTCCAGTGGTGAAAGCTGCTGCTTTACAGTTGAGAGCAACAGTGATGTCGCCTTCACCTAATAATTTTAAGGGGCCGTCATTTGTGGTAACGATACCAGCTTTCAGCAAGGATTCTAATGTAACCTCGGTGTTAGCAGGTAACTCAGCTAGTTTGTAAACGTTAATTACCGTGAAGAACTTCTGGTTGATCAGTGGGAAGTGCTTGAGTTTTGGTAAACGACGGTAGAGGGGCATTTGACCACCCTCAAATCCAGGACGGGTAGGGCTACCAGAACGGGATTTTTGACCACGCATTCCGAAACCACCGCTGGCACCTTGTCCAGCCGCAATACCACGACCGATGCGGCGTTTGCGGTGTTTAGAACCCGCCTTGGGTTTTAGATCTATTAATCTCATGTTAGTGAATAGTGGATGGTGGATAGTGGATAGTGAATAGATTTGTAGTTGGGTAGAACGAATGTGAAACCCAACATCTGCACAAGCAATTAATAAGAGTGTTGGGTTCTCTCTTTACAGAGAGGCTGCGCCAACGCGCTGCTTTACCCAACCTACCGATGGCTACTCTCTATTCCTAATCCCTGTTATGCAAATAGACTTTCGACAGATACGCCACGATCTTCCGCGACTTGGTTGAAGCTGCGAAGAGTTTTGAGCGCATTGACTGCGGCGCGGGCATTGTTGAGCGGATTGCCAGAACCGAGTTGTTTCGCGAGAATGTTTTTGACTCCAGCGAGTTCTAATACTGTACGGACGGCTCCACCAGCAATTACTCCAGTACCAGGAGCCGCAGGGCGCATCATTACATTAGCACCACCACCACCACCAACGATCGGATGTGGAATGGTATTAGATTTGGTCAATGGAATCGTAATCAGATGTTTTTTGCCGTCGGCTACGCCTTTACGAACTGCGCCGATTACGTCGCTGGCTTTACCAACGCCGACACCGACTTCACCTTTTTCGTTACCAATCACTACAATGGCACGGAAGCTGAGTTTTTTACCACCCTTAACTACCTTGCTTACCCGTCGAATTTGGATGACCCGTTCTTGGTAAGTGATTTCCTTTTCTTCTTTCTTGCCTCGGCTGCCGCCTTTACCGCCGCCTTTGCCACCGCCGCCACCGCGACGTTCGCCGCCACGTTCACCGCCGCCGCTACCGCCGCCACCGCGACGTTCCTGTTGTTCTTGTGCCATAATCTTATATTTTAGACTGAGTTACGATTAGAAATTCAAGCCAGCTTCACGAGCAGCGTCAGCCAGGGCTTGGACGCGACCATGATAAAGATTACCACCTCGATCGAATACTACCGTTTCGATGCCTTTTGCTTTGGCACGTTCGGCAACTAGTTTACCGACTTCAATAGCTGCGGTAATATTACCACCGCTAGCTAGTCTAGATTTAAGTTCGGGTTCGAGGCTAGATGCTGCTGCAACTGTATGTTGCTCGACATCATCAATAATTTGAGCGTAGATATGTTGGTGGGATCTAAATACCGCCAACCGAGGACGTTCTGTCGAACCATTTACGTCCTTACGAACGCGACGGTGACGACGCTGAACTGATTCTTTACGAGTTAGTTTCATTTTATATTCTATTTCTTCCCAGATTTACCAGCTTTACGACGAACAACTTCACCTTCGTAACGAATACCCTTACCTTTGTATACTTCTGGTGGGCGAACGTCGCGGATTTTTGCAGCCGTATTTCCGACTAATTCTTTATCAATCCCACTAATAGTTACACTAGTATTTTTCTCTTTAGGAACTTCGATGGTGATTCCCGCAGGCGGATCGATTTTAACAGGTAGACTATAGCCTACATTGAGGACAAGTACTCGCCCATCAACAGCAGCCCGATAACCAACACCTTGTATTTCTAATTTCTTCTGGAATCCGGTGGATACACCCTCAACCATGTTGGCTACCAGTGTCCGACACAATCCGTGTCTTTGACGAGCCGGACGTGAATCGTTGACGCGATTCACCATTACAGTTTCGCCTTCCATGACGACAACTACTTCAGCAGGGAGAACACGAGATAATTCTCCTTTAGGACCTTTTACGACTACTGATTGACCGTCGATATCGATGGTAACTTTCGTAGGTAAAAGAATTGGACGTTTTCCAATTCTAGACATAATTAATTATTTACTCCTTGTCAATGAATCGCGATTTACTTTTGTACATCGCAAAGATGAATGTTTGAGCCAGGGGAGTAAGATTTAGTACATATAAAGTGACTAATTCAGTGAGATTAAGCTTAGCCTACAAGATTAACTTAATTTCTACTTACTGACTACTTGATAACCTGTTACCAGACGTAACAGAGGATTTCGCCGCCTAAGCCTTGTTTACGGGCTTCGCGATCGGTCATAATTCCACTAGATGTGGAGATGACAGCGATGCCAATTCCACCCAGAACTTTAGGTAAGTCTTTGTGGTTGGAATAAACGCGCAATCCAGGCTTGCTGACTCGTTTGAGTGCAGTCACGATGGGTTGACGATTTTTACCTTTGTATCTCAATGTGAGAACTAATTTCTTGTCAATCC
>CASBPY010000267.1 GCA_949127675.1 Synechococcales cyanobacterium PMM_0072 | reverse complement strand
TGGTGGATATTGTGATAACCAATATCTGCGGAAAACCATTTCAAAACTGTTGGTAGTTCCAAATAGCTGCTACCCTCGATCGCGGCAGTTAGATAATCCCATCCCGCCGTTTTATGAGCATAACTACCTTCATAATTATGCTGGACAAAGAAGACGTACATAAAGACTGCGGCAGAGAAAGTCAAGATGATTGAATAAATGCCTAAAAAGAATCCAGCTCCAAGTAGATTACTGAGGATTACCCAGCTACTAATTACCGCAATATTATTGAATAATAAGTCCCAAAATTCTGCTTTTGAATACCAGTTCCTAGACTCATAAGTAGCAAAAATCTGATCAAACTTCATGCCATAATTCTGCTTTTTACAAGCGAAAAAATGTTTAGTAAAGCCATACAACCCAAGCACTAGTGACAGTCTGGGCTTGATTGCCAGATAAAAGAAGCCACCTGGTAGAGCCATCAATGGATGCTTACTTAGCTCATAAACATTTTGGTCAAATGAGCTGAGCTTGGAAAACTCCTCTGTCGAGAGAAATGCACCAACACCGCGATATCTTTCCCAATCACCATTAGTTTTATGATGATAAGCATGACCTCTTGACCAGGGATACTGAGGGATAGCATTGATTACACCCAAGCAAAATCCCACAACTCTATTTACTTTTTTTGAAGTGAATAGTGAGTAATGACCACAATCATGCATCAGCGAAAAGCAGCGCAATGAAAATAGAATCATCAGCACCATAATTGGTGGCAGCGTCCACAGTGAAAATTCAGCAGCCTTGACAGCTAAAAACCATAGGCAAATATAGGGAACGACTGTATTAATGATTTGATAGGTTGCCCACAAGTCATTACTCTTCATGTAGGGATTTAGGACAAAATCCGACTTTTTGATTTCAGTTTCCATTCAAGAGAATATTGATTTAAATAACTATAGTAATGAGCACTCGATTAAGCTAATCTTTACGCTGATTGACAATTAAATTGGGAATGAATCCTGCGGCTGCTGTACTATCTAATTTCCAATATCTCCATTGATACAAATCTTATTATAGGAAAAATATTAGCTACCCGCAAAACTGACTGGATTTTGATCCCGTCGATGATTGAACGGAATCGGATCGCCCTGAGCATCACCGACGAGGGCAGCAGTTGTCTCTAGAGCCATTCGCAGTCGTTTAGCAGCATAAATTGACATATCGCGGGGGACGTTAATGCGATCTCGTAAATATCGCAAGGCAGCATCCGATCCTTGGGGTGGAATACAAGTAGTACCCGCGATCATGTTTGTCAGCGCAGATCGCAAAGCCTCATCGACTAGCTTATTATCCCCAGGATTGACCCGAATAATATGATCGTGATGCTTAATGGTGCGGTAGAGAGCTTCAGCACCAGCATTTTCCGGTTCAGGAAAAGTCGCATCTGGCAATCCAGCCCAAGGGCCATTATCTACCTGTGACTTATTAACTAGCATCTGAGGTTCCCCATTTTTCCAACAACCACCCATTTGTGGTGGTAAATCATGGACGTGGGTATGAAAATCACTTTGAGTACCACGATAAGTTGGGCGGATTTCCATTGCGTCAAACCAATCCGCCAAGCGAGGATTTTCCTCCCGCAGGGAATAGCCTTTGTAATAGTAGAGGCTAGCATTCATCCGCTCAACATAGGGTGTGAAGATTACATCAGCAGTCCCGAACTGCTCTAGGAAATAGGCTCCAGGTGTTTTCGCTAAGGCAGTTTCGACCATTGCTACAACCTCAATGAATTGCTGACGGTTTTGCTGTTCTGCTCGTACTGAACTGGACGGGCGACAGAGCCAATTGCACCAAGCCCGAAATAGTAACCGCTCTAATTGTCTTAAGGGCAGCACCCCTGGATCTTTCATCCCCAAACTGAGCACGCCAAAGGCTCGTTCGAGGGCGAGGAGAATATCATCACTTTCAGTCACAATCTTTCCATCTAGCTCAATTGCTGGCAGCATTCCCGATGGCACCTTACGCTTGTACCAACTCTCTTTCTCTCCATAGCAAAACATCGTTACTTTTTCGATGCGGTAGGGAATTTGCTTTTCCTCTAACCACAGCCAGATTTTTTGACAATAGGGACACCAAGCATGGTTGTCACGGTATAGGGTAACTCGGACATCAGATTCAGGTTGTCCAAATAATCTCAATCTGGACTGAGCATTGGTGGCTCCATTGATGGGATCTGGTGGAGTGTATTGAGCAGTTGCTAGATCTGAGAGTTCTTGCCAGCTCAGGGGTGTCGTAGTCATCTGAATCTAATTGTAAAGTTATATATTCAAGCTAACACAACACAACATAGCCCTGACTTTTAGAAGTCGGGGCTATCACAACAAGTCGATCATGGCTGCCGCCAATAGCCACTAACTAGATTAATATTTGCCACCCCCTTGACACCAACCTAAATACCTATGCTATGATAAGTGAGTCATGCAATGGGGTGTCGCCAAGTGGTAAGGCATCTGGTTTTGGTCCAGACATTCCGAGGTTCGAATCCTTGCACCCCAGTTAAATTTACGTTTTAGATAGATTAGCCAGAGTCGATTTACCAATACTCTGGCTAATTTTCATGCTAGTCAAAGGAACAACAACGATATGAATGCTGCGCGAATTCTCGCCCTCGATTTTGATGGGGTAATCTGCGATGGGATGGCAGAGTATTGGCAGACTGCATGGCGAACTTACACTCAGGTGTGGCAACTCGACAGGTTAGAGCCATCACCAGGGGTTGCTGAAAAATTTCGGGAACTGCGGCCGTTGATTGAAGTCGGCTGGGAGATGCCCGTACTGATTCGGGCACTGACATTAGGCATATCGACTGAGCGGATGCATAGCTCTTGGCAACGGATTCGCGATCGAATCCTGGCTGATAGTCGGCTTAGTGGAGTAAAAGTCAGCCAACAATTGGACATAGTTCGGGATAATTGGATTCAACAAGATTCGGCGAGCTGGTTAGCATTACATAAATTCTATCCAGGGGCAATTGAGACACTAAAATCTCTACCTAGTCGTAAAATTCAACCAGTAATTATCACCACCAAAGAGAGCAGATTTGTCTCCCAATTACTACAACAGCAAGGAGTTGAGCTGGCAAGTGAATTTATTTGGGGCAAAGAACTTAAACGGAGTAAAGTAGATAGTCTCAAACAAATTCTCGATCGAGGAGTTAAGAAATCCCCGACAGTCTGGTTTGTAGAGGATCGCTTAAGCACCTTAGCAAAAATTGCTGCTCAACCAGAATTGGAATCAGTCAAATTGTATCTAGCGGAATGGGGCTATAACACTGCGCCTGAGAGAGAAGCCGCATTGCAACAGTCGCGAATCCAAACTCTTACTCTCGCAGATTTGCCCACTCTTGGCGGTACACCCAAGAAAGCCGCTAGTAAAGAAGCAGTTACAGTTGAGAGTTAAATAGTTAATCTAGGGTTTCGACTTCAATAAGGATGTGCAAAGTGATCAGCTAGCACATCCTTATTTTATAAAGTCATTTGGTAGCAGATCCACCCTGAAATTTTAGTTTTGTGCAATCAGCATTTATACTGAATTTCTACCCAAAAAATCTATTTATCAGTATGATTATTACTAAATGTTACGCGATCCGAATCTAAATTAGATTTACCCATGACAATAAGGCTTGACTGTATATTTTAGATCGTAGAAAAGGTATGCCTTTAACGAAACGTTGTATTGCTGAATTTTTTGGAACCTTCTGGTTGGTACTGGGCGGCTGTGGCAGTGCTGTACTTGCCGCAGCTTATACTGAAGTAAATACTCAAGGTGTGTCTGATGCCGCAGCCGCAGCGAAAGCTTCACTAGGGATTGGCACAATTGGCGTATCATTCGCTTTTGGATTGACAGTCTTGACGATGGCATACGCCATCGGACATATTTCTGGTTGTCATCTCAACCCAGCGGTGTCATTTGGTCTATGGGCTGGTAAGAGATTTCCCGCATCGGAATTATTGCCGTATATTATCGCTCAAGTTGGTGGTGCGATCGTTGCTTCACTGGTAATTTATCTGATTGCATCGGGCAAAGCTGGCGGTTATGCGCTGACAGGTACTGGCCCGATGGCAACCAATGGGTATGATGCTCATTCACCCCAGCAGTTCACATTGTTTTCTTGCTTTGTGACTGAAGTTGTGATGACTTTTATGTTCTTAATGGTAATATTAGGTGCTACCGATCGTAGGGCACCTCAAGGTTTTGCCCCAATTGCGATTGGATTGATGCTGACATTGATTCACCTAATTAGTATTCCGGTAACTAATACTTCAGTAAATCCAGCTAGAAGTACTGGCCCTGCACTGATTGTGGGATTATTTGGCAAGACTGAATTGTTCGGTCAGGTGTGGCTGTTCTGGGTTGCACCGATTATCGGCGCGATTGCGGCGGGGTTATTCTACAATGCGATTTTTGAATCCTCAGCAGAAACCCGCACAACATCAGAAATCAGCGGCAATCTGTAAATTGGTGAATGGTGGATGGTGAATAGTTAGATTTTAGAGAGCTGGATTGGTTTTAATCATCAATCCAGCTTTTTAATTGTGCTAGCTAGCCAAAAATTCTAAGACTAATCGATCGAATTTAGCTGGATATTCTAGGTAGGGATGATGTCCGCAGTTAGGGAATACCTGTAATTGACTATTTGGGAGCCGTTCAGCACCAATATAGGCATGTTTGACGGGAATAATTCGATCGCAATCGCCCCAGATAATTAATGTTTTTTGACTAATCTGCGGCAGACTATCAAGAATTGGTTGATAGACTTCAGGTAAAACACCAGCGAGATTGAAGTTACTTTGTCCGAGCTGGAGAATTACGTGATTACGGTCAGGAATCGCAAAAATAGGATAGCGAAACTCGATCCATTCTGGGGGTAATTTATTTCCATCATAGAAGTTAGATCTTAACATTGCTGGAATCATCCAGCGACTTGGGCGGAGCAAATTGACGATCGCCGGTAATGTAATCAATCGAATCCCTAGACTAATCTCTGGACCAAATCCCATACTATCAACTAATACTAGTCGATCAACTCGATCGGGATATAATCTCGTAAATTCTAATGCCACTCCCCCACCCATTGAATTGCCAATTAGCGTAGCAGTATCTAAACTTAGTGCTACCATAAAGCCGCGTAAAAATTCAGATTGATCAGCAAGAGAATAGGAAATATCTGGACAATCAGATTTACCAGCACCAACCATATCAAAAGCATAAACCTGATGATTTTGGGCAAGAGTGGCGATATTATATAGCCAAAACTCGATCGATCCATTACCACCATGTAGCAAGATAATCGTGCTACCTCGATCACCCATTTGCCAATAGCGAGTATTGATCCCATTTACCTGAAGATATCGATCTGTTGGTGGTGCAATGATTGGATAGGTAGACATAAAATCACTTTTCAATTCCCATAAGGACGCGGAAAAGGCTTCAACATATTTTCGGCTTGATAAATACTAAACGTCTGAATTACCACGCCACCGCGACGGATGGGGATTTCACCTAATTTAGTTATTTGCTTGAAATAGCTAGGATAGAGATTGAGAGCATCTACATCAACTTCAGCAGCTTTAGTACCTAAATAAATCGCATTTTTTCCGACCCACTGCTGGGGCTTCGACCAAAAAGCAAAACTGCGGGGATCCTGATCGAAACAAGTAATTGGCTTATGAAATATTGGTTCGATCGCCATCCCAATTTGTCCGCCTAAATAGTAGCGATTGGTGAAAACAAAGTCTGCATTTTTCAGAGCCAAATTTAATTTATTATTACTAACTAATGCTTGGCGAAGTTGTTGGATATCAAACATCTGAGTAGATGGATCAGTTGCGATCGGTAAAAGTCCAAAGAGTGATGGCTTACCAGTAGCTTGAAGTGTCCCTAAAGTAGCGTGAGATAGAGCGATCGATAATAGTAAAATAATCACAGCTAGGGATCCAAAGAACCACCGATAGGGAATCCGCACAGCCGCATTGCGACGTTCGATCGATACTCGTTCAGCTAGTAAAATTATGGCAGTCCAATACCCAGACATTTGAGCTGCTGGTAATAGTTGTCGATCTCCAGAGCTGAAAGTAAATCCCAGGATTAATGGCAATGAAACCCATAGGATAAATCCTCTTTTTTCTAATTCCCACTCATCCTTGAATGCTCGATTGCCTGCGTGCCACAACTGAATATTGCTAAGTTGTTGAATAACAGCTCGAATAATCGCCCATAATAACGGCAATCCAAACGTGGGGAATAGATAGAGTAGATCGATCGATAGAATCTTCCATAATCGATCGATCTGATATTTATTATTACCCAATATAAAATGAAATGATCCCCAGTCATGACTGATATTCCACGCTAATATTGGCGAGATTGTGACTAGAAAAATCAGGATGCCGATCGAGAACCACTTAGATGTTAATGCTGGGCGGTAGTTACGGCTAAATAAACAAAAGCCGATCAAACCCAAACCTAAAACAAATCCATCATATTTACCCAGACAAGCTAATCCAACCGCAAAACAGAGCAATGTCAGTCGAAAGCTAGGACGATAGCCCCGATAATCAAAAAATTCTTGGACAGCTAACCACAATGATATTGACCAGAAAAATAATAGCGGTGTATCTGGGGTGGTTAATACTCCAAAAGCAATCTGAAAAATGGGAATTGCCGAAGCGATTGCTAGAGTACTAATGGCAATTTGGAGTGTATATAATCTGAGTGTAGCTAAGTATAAAAAAAGTAATGAGCCTGTGTACAGTAGTAATGTGCCGACCCGAATTGTGAAGTGAGAGACTTGCCCTGTCAACCATACACCGATACCTGTCGTCAAAGTAACCAACGGTGGGTAATCAAAATAACTGGAATCGGGATGAAGAGTATAGAGATAATAATAGGCTTCATCAAATCCAGGATTGAGGCAGATTGAAATCACCAACCTAACTAAAAATCCAGTCAGTAAGATAATTAAGGCTGTTCGATGGTAGTAGGCTGAAAAATTTTGGTAAACTTGGATTGCCATGAATAGTTAACTGTTGAGAGGCACTAGGAAACTGGATCGATTCCCTGAATATATTGTGGATTTATCAGATTACTCACATCTTGCCTCAACGCATAAGTACTATTGCTGCGACACTCTGAGGGTACCCATTAAGGGTACCCTTGTTACAGTCGATGCCCCTATTACTAGGGGACACCTCTGGTTCAAAACCGGACGTGCGACTTTCACCGCATCCGGCTCCTAGCGACTTGTGGGTAACAGAGTCAAAACTCCAGAATCCC
>CASBPY010000266.1 GCA_949127675.1 Synechococcales cyanobacterium PMM_0072 | reverse complement strand
CTTGTGAATTACTTGTGGGTTAGGGCGGGTTTGATTATAGATTTTTAGTAAATACGGACTCGATCGCATAAACCAGCCCCTACAGATCTAAAAATTGAATTAGATGTTTGTCTCGATCAATTTATGGGAACAATATAAATGTAGTAAGTTTCACAATTTCAATCATGAGCTTTAATTTATCTGAAGTTATTCATATTATCAGCACCATCGACGATCTGTTGTCAATGAGTGAGCATCCATACACCATAACTACTGCAACTGGCTATGATGTTGAAGATGAGGAAGAAGTAGAATTTGTTAAATTTACATTTCCACTTAAAAATGGTGCCTCATCTATTAAGATGTATGATTCCGTTGGCTCTATCTCATACGAGAATCGTAATGGAGAAATTTTAACCAATATAGCATTTGATGATTATAATATTGCTGAATTAAATGGTTCTTTCAAAAAGGCATTTAAGCAAGTGCGCGAATTTGATCGCCAGCAAGCAAATACAGTTAAAATCACGAATACATCGGTAGATCGAGCATCATTCGGATTAGCGGAAGTTAATTAGATCTGTAGGGGCGGGTTTATGCTATCAATATCGATCGCACCAAAAATCTATAATCAAACCCGCCCAACCCATCAATCAAATGCCGAACAATATATATTTACGATTGACATATCTAATCATGCCCGATCAATCTAAACAAATAATACCTGATTTAGAGGATATTACTCGCTGTCTCGATCAAGAAATATTAGAAATTCTGGATTCGCATGGTCTACTTAGTATTGATGAACTTCTAGAAAAACTTAGAAAGCCAATTGTTTCAGAACTATCTACTGAAACATTTAATCATGCTTACAATAGATCTAAGCCTGTTCATAATTTAACTAAGGATAATTTACTAAAAAACTTGAATGCTGCTATGTCAAAGAATACAGCTATGAATCTACTTCCTAGTATCTTAGCAAATGGAATTAATTGTGATCTGTTACAGCCAGATCAAAAAGGATGGCAAAAAGGTAAGCTTAAGATATGCTTTGAATTCATCCCAGAAGAAAATATATCTGTTACCGCCCAAGAAAAAGCAACGGAAGATTATCATTCCCCACTAGATGAAATTCGACAGTTATCGAACGAATTGGCATCTGTAGGATCGATCGAACAAAACTAGCTGAGTGTGTTGGGTTTCATTCTTCAACCCAACCTACGGATCTGTGAATAATATGCCAGAAAAATATAAACGAATTAGCTTCCCCAAAGAAGTGCGAGAATATGTGTTTCAGCGAGACAATCATCAATGTCAAAGCTGTGGACAAACTACCAAATTGTCGATCGATCATATCATTCCCCTTGCTACAGGTGGCAGCAACGATATTAGCAATCTCCAAGCCTTGTGTGGTTCCTGCAATAGCCAGAAAAAACATTATTTTGATAGGAGATTCGATCGACATTTTAGTTAACTGAATTTAATTTGTTCGAGATCGACTCTCAACCAATTTAGCCGCTAGCTTAATCGCCTCCACCATACTGCGCGCATCTGCAATCCCCAATCCCGCAATATCAAACGCCGTGCCATGATCCGGAGAAGTCCGTACAAATGGTAAACCAATCGTGGTGTTGATGGCTCGATCGAATGCCATTAATTTCACCGGAATCAAACCCTGATCGTGATACAGAGCCAAATAAGCATCCGCTGCTTGGGGCTGGGGATGAGTGCCAAACCATGCCTGTCCTGGCTTCACCCACATTGTATCCGGCGGCAAAAGTCCCAGCAACTTGTATTGCGGATACATCTCCCGCATCTGCGCCAACCAACTATCGATCCAATCCACTTCTTCCCGCCCTAGCTGCCCACCTTCACCACTATGGGGATTCAACCCCGCGATTGCAATCGTCCCCGATTTTAATTCAAAATCTGCTTGTAAACACTCAATCAGTAACCCTAATTTCAGACTGAGTAATTCGGGTGTGAGAGCTTGCGACACCCGATCCAAGGGAATATGCGTCGTTGCCAACAATGTTCTCAACGTCCAACCAGTGTGGGGCGAAACACCAACAAATAACATCCCAAAGCGGTCTACCTGCGCCTTGAACGCGAGTAACTCAGTTTGACCTGGAAAATGATGTCCCGCTGCCAACCAAGCCGATTTAGCGATAGGTGCAGTAACGATCGCCTCAAAGTCTCCGGCTAATGTTCGATCGATCGCCAGATCCAGATACGCAAACCCCGCCGCACCACTAGCGGCATTTCCCTGCCCGATTTTCACTCCCTGCCGAATTGTCAGATCGAGTGGCACATCAATAACTTTTAAATCAGCCGGATTCGATAATTCAATCTCGATCGACATCTGTTGGCGTAATTGTTGATATCGATCGATCAGCAACTCCAAATTACCAACCAAAGTCAGATCGTAATCTACCAAAGATCGATCGCTCACAGCCTTGAGCACCACCTCTGTCCCAATCCCCGCAGGATCGCCCAATGTAATCGCTAATCTAGGTTTATTCATGATTTATTCTATTCCAATCTCTAGCTAGCAGAGCATAGATATCATGATCGCCAAACTGACTGTAAAGCCATTCGGCATCGCGCACAACACCTTCATGGATGAAGCCGAGCCGGAGCGGAATTGCCCGACTACGGTGATTTTCGGTGGCACAAGTAATTACTATTCGATTGAGTTTAAGCGTGGTAAAGCCATAATTAACTAAACTTTGGCAAGCCTTGGTCATTAGCCCCTGACTAGTATGAGACTCAGCCAACCAATAGCCAATATAACCAATTCGATCCCACTGTTCGATCCGATTAAAGCCAACCAAGCCCACAATCTTGCCACCAGTCCAAATAGCTGCTATCAAACCTTCCCGATCAACAAACTGCTTCATTGTTCTGGCAATAAAATTTCGGGTGTCTTCAACCTGAGTAATCAGATCCAGCCACGGTAGCCATTGACGTAAATAATGCCGATTTGCATCTGTTAGCGCGAATAACTCATCAGCATCAGTAAGCTGAAGCAACCGCAATTCCAGATTGTCGCTAATTCGATCGATCAACATCAATCTCCCCCACACCCTAAAAATTAAGCCACACTGAAGATCTTAGTCCGTGCAGGCGGACTTCGCAGCATAAGCAACGATTTTAATCGTTGTAAAATCCTCAGCAATCCATTCCCACCCCAGCCCATGCAAGCCGATCCCACCAAATCATTCATCTACCAACCGCCAGCATCCGCCCACAATGCCAAACACATTCTCGTCAAACCAAACCTCGGTTATCCCGTCGGCGCACCCGTCACCGTCAGCATGGGCGTACTGGGAAAAGTACTTCACGCCCTCCGGCAAGCCAGCCCCAACGCTAGAATCTCGATCGTCGAAGGAGTTTGCTCCCCCGTCAGCCTCCATGATATCGCTAGCAAACATGGCGTATACACATTACTAGACGAAGGCATGGAACTACTCGATGCCGACACCCTCCCACTGATCGAATATCCCAACCGATCCCCCGATCCTGTCCGATTCCAAACCATGTGGGCACCCGAACTGCTCCAGCAAGTAGATTGCCGCATCACCCTCGGCACCTTCAAACGCACCATCCTCAAAGACAAACCCCTAATTTCCGCCTCCCTCAAGAATCTCTACGGACTCTTCCCGCGATCGAAATACCACTCCCGTAGTCTCAAGTCACGCGGTCAACTTCACGTCCCCTCAGTCCCCAAAATCCTCCAAGATGTCTACTTCTGCATCGGACATCTCTTCAATGGCGCAGTCGTAGATGCCGACCTCCGCATGATCAGCCCCGACTGGAAACCCGATCGCGGTCAAACGGTCAAGTTTGGTAAAATATTCTCAGGTATCGATATGCTTGCAGTCGATCGTGCCGCCTGCATCGCCACAGGTGAAACAATTCCTGATTACTTAGACTCGATTGAAAAGCTTAGATCGATCCTCTAAATCCCTATTCCCTATTCCCTACCCCCTAACATGAAGCTCCTCTTCGTCTGCCTCGGCAATATCTGTCGCTCCCCAGCAGCAGAAAATATTATGAATCACCTCGCGGCTAAATCCAGCCTCAGCAGCGAGATCGAATGTGATTCTGCTGGAACTGGCAACTATCATATTGGCAATCCACCCGACAGGCGGATGCAAGCCGCCGCCGTCAAACGTAACATCCCCATGATCGGCAGTGCCAGACAATTTACCAAAGCTGACTTTACCGACTTCGATCTGATTCTCGCAATGGATCGCGAAAATTACCAAAATATTCTCGCCCTCGACCCTCAAAAGCAATATAGAGATAAAGTAAAACTGATGTGTGCTTTTGCCAGCCAACACCCAGACAAGGAAGTCCCAGATCCCTACTTTGGCGGTGCAGAAGGCTTTGACTACGTTATCGACCTCCTCACCGATGCCTGTGGTGGACTCCTCTCTGAGCTAGAATCCACCGACCTAAAAAATAATTAGAAATTTGTTAGGTATTTCCAGCGACTTATGCTAGTATTAGTAACTGTGAAACAAATGGGTCGATGGCCGAGTGGTTAATGGCGGCAGACTGTAAATCTGCTGGGAGACCTACGCTGGTTCAAATCCAGCTCGGCCCACTTTCACAAACGCCCTCATAGCTCAGTGGTAGAGCACTTCATTGGTAATGAAGAGGTCATGAGTTCAAGCCTCATTGAGGGCTTCGGGTTAGAGTATAAGCACGGTAAGGCTTTCAGAAACAAACTTAGTTCTGAGAGTCAATTTTTGCTGTTTACCTATGGGTAATATTGGCAATTTATGGACTGTTAAGGCTGGTTTGTTGGTTCTACAAGCCCACATTTAAGCCCATAAAAATGACGAATAAAGTTTGGATCGATAAGACGGGTAACACCCTCAGATTGAGATGGAACTATGAAGGGAAAAAGAAAGCCCTATCGCTAGGAGTTGCTGATAATCCCATTGGTAGAGCATTAGCCAAGCTGAAGAGTGCAGAGATTGAAAAAGACCTAGCGGCTGGCTATTATGACCCTACGCTGATGAAATACAAGCCTCGCAAACGTGGGTCTAATCCCACGGAGATAACGGCTGTAGAGCTATTTGAGAAGTATATTAAGTACCGTCAGAAGGAGGGGTTAATCTCCCCTAGCTCAATTAATCGATTGAAGGCGATCGCGTCCAAACTTAGGCAGCTATTGGGTGACAAGCTAGCGGAGAAAGTGAATGAATCTGTGGCTAAAGATGCGATCGCTAGATGGTCGGAATCAGCTTCTAGTCAATCCATCAAGACTTATTTAGATTATCTAAAGGCTTGCTGGAATTGGGCTAAAGGGAAGTACCACACCGCCAAAATGAACCCTTGGGAAGAGTGTCTGGATCGGGCACGTTCTAGAGGCAGTAATGGGCAATATAGGAAAGATGTAAAGCCGTTCACTATGGCGGAACTTCAATCAATCATCATGGGCTTCAAAGCTCATCCTCAGTACAGTCATTACACAGATTTCGTAACGTTTCTCGCATCTACCGCTTGTCGTCCTGGTGAAGCGGCGGGGTTGCGATGGTCATCATTTGGGACTGACTATTCTATTGCTTGGATTGGTGAATCTATATCTAGGGGTCATCGGAATGCCAAGGGCACTAAAACTGGGAACTCTAGAACGATTCAGTTATCCCCATCAGTTCAATCGGTATTAGCGAATAGGTTCGATCGATTGAATCCTCAGCCAGATGACTTAGTGTTTCCCAGCCCCAAGGGGATCGCAATTGACGATCATAATTTCAACAGACGCGCTTGGAAGACGATTCTAGAAAGTTGCCATGTTGAGTATCGATCACCCTATAAATTGCGTCACAGTGCTATTTCTCACGCTCTCCACAATGGGGCTAATCCGATTGCACTAGCGGAGCAGACAGGGCACGATAAGCGAACGATGTTGTCTACTTATGCCCATGCGATCGAGCAGAAGTGTCTATTTGTGGACGTTGGGAAAGTGTAGGTAAAATTCATCTATAAATTTGCAAAGTCTTTAACCGAAACCAAGCAAGATATCACTATGACTCAACATGAAATCAAAGAAATGGAAGCATCGATCAAAACACGTCAACTCAAAGCACTCGCAGATCGATACGTGATCGGAGTTGAAGCACTTAAGGCAATTGAGATCGAAGCACTTGAATTACTTAACACAACTGGAGCCATCCAAGCACTTGAGCCTGAAGCACTTGAATCCCTTGCTGTGATGGGGTTTGAGATATCCGAAGCGGATAGAATTGAAGCACCCGATATCTCTCAATTGATTCAACTCGAAGAACGTAAAATCGATTCAATTACTTCGAGTGCAATTGAATCTCTTAAACTGGTAGGACTTGAAGCTGGATACTTTAGAGAATCAATTAGAGAAAGTGACAGCAGGGAAGCTGAGGTACGATACAAAACACTAGTCGAACAACTTGCTAGAAACTATGGAGTAGCAAACAGCCAACTTCGTTACGAGTATTTGGGAATAGCCCTTCGTATCAACAAAATTTGGTTTTACGATCCTGATGGGGTTTTTGGATCGTCAGTCGCTAAAAAAAGAGTGGGTATTCATCAGATCGAGAACATTGTTCGTGATGTTGAAAGCAAGTGTTTGGCAGATAAATCAAGATTCTTTTTTGAGTGGGAGACTAACAAAGAGACACAGATAGAAAGACAGCGGGAGTTCTATTCCGAGTTTAAAGATCCCCTTGATTTCTCTATAAGTTTGCATGATATAAACGTAAAAATTCGCCTAAAGCCTACCGTAAAAACAAATAGTAACGGGACTCCAATCGGCACTCAGCCTATTAGTTTGCCGCATGTCGATACAAGTAAGCTACATCTCTTAGATAGATTTTATCTAACTTATGGAAATCTTCAGTGTATCTATAAGTTTGATTCTGGCAAAGAGATTAAGATAAACGTCCAATCTCGAAAAGAAGGATTGAGGATAGTTAACCAACTCCTGAAAGTTGTTAGACCAGACGTACTCAAAGGTTCCGCTGCAAAGAATTGTATTTTCAGCGAACACAAAAAGGGAATTGAACTAGCGGGCAAAAGAGCTAATTCAATCGGGTATTGGATTTATCATCCTGATGGTAGTCACACCAAACATTCGTTTGAGAAAGCAATAAAGAGCTTGATGTAATCTAATGCAGCTTAGTGTATTGTCTGTCAAGCACAAAAATTCTGAGAGGGGGTTGTTCTGAGAGGCTTCACAGGAAAGGTTTTGTTTTAAGCTATCCCCTCTCAATCATCTCTCAGATTAAATACTCAAATTCCTTGCCAGAATTAGCTTTGAGTGCCACAATATCGAAAGAAGCACTTACCAAGCTTATCTCTACCTCGCCCAAAAACCACAAAAAAATTAAGGTGACGTAAACGCCCCTTAACCAACAAAATCAATTACCTCAATTATCTCTCATCACAACCACATGACAAAACAAACCGTCAAGACTAAACCTATTTTTGTTCAAGAGTCAGATCTAACTATCACGAGATTCACAGCACATCAGTCCAGCAACCTTAGAAGCAAGCTTGAACGCGGGATTTATTGGATTCAGCCAGTACCACGCGGTAAAACTCACTGGAATGAAGCTTTGCTGGCTGATTTTTTGATCAATGGAGACTCGCCACAGCACAAGCAACTAGTCGAGAAATTTGTATTTAGCCTTCAACAAGCTGCTTGAATCTGCACTAAAACAATTCCCCCAGGAGCCTGAAACCTACTGGGGATGGGTTTTTTAAAATCTCTTGCATCCACCTTTCGTATCAAATCATTACCACAATGCAGAATCTAAATGACTACCACCAATTCGATCGTGAAGTATTTTAAAGGAAAAAGAGTCCGAATAGATCCCGCCAACAATTATCCAAACCTTACTGATATGGCGAGAGCCTTCGGTAAACAAGTTGGTGACTTCTTGCGGCTAGACAACACAAAAGACTTCATAGCGGAACTTTCTGTGCTAACGGGATATCCCGTGAACGACTTAATTACTACGCTAGGTAATACCGTCGCCAATGGGAAAAGAGGAACATGGGCACATCCACAGATCGCCATTAAGTTCGCGGGTTGGCTATCGGCAAAATTTGAAGTCTTGATGACTAGTTGGATCTTCGAGTTGCTGAGTACGGGGAAGGTAGCTCTAGCCCTATTGCCAGAGCCGCAAGCCCTGTTACTTGAAGGTGATAACGATATTGCCTCAAACATGGCAATGGCAATCGCTCCAAGGGTTCTAAACACTGAGAATGATTCGGCTGCTCTATTAACTGCTGGCTGGCTCACTGTCGGCGAGATATTGGCGACACTTGGTTATTCAAGAGAAATTGGATCGATCGCATCAGACAAAAGCTTTAAACATTGGGTCTGTAAAGACTTCTGCGGTTTGTATCGCTCTCGGAATCGGACGAAGCCTCCGCAGGTGGGAAGTAGAAGTCAACTCACCTACTGTTACCCACCAGCCTATATTCCGCTAATTGAAGCCTATCTGAATAGCTATGTGGCTAATACTCCCGATAAATTGACTACTCCCAAACACGTTCAGCTAACATTGCTCGACTCGATCGCAGCCTAAAACAATACTCCCCAGTCCCTAAAACTGAGGAGTATCACCAACATCTAACGAATTACGAGTACAAAACTTAGAACTAACAATTGTTCCTATTGTACTTGAATCGCTAGATGTCGCCCACCGTTAAATTACCGACATCTATAAAATGGAACATCTAAAAGACTACGATTACTCAATTCTGAACGATCACTTATCCGCAGAAGCTCTCGAAGAATTTAAAGCTAGTGGGATCGACGAGGTTACAGCCGCTCATAATTTCAGATCCTTTGATGGCAGTGATGAGACTGAACGTGATGAAGCATTCCTTCTTCTAATTCCCGAACCCGATCACAATAATAATGGCACTCTAGCGGGCAAAGCTCAAAATGAACTAGCCAATGCTTTGTATGGTGGCGGCTGGTTCTTTGAAGGTCACGGAGGCGTGTCTGTGAAGCTAAATAATCCCCGCAACAATGCAGAAGATAAGGTCATTAAGTATGAATCCCCACGAGGGGCAGGGAATCAGCAATTATTTGTCTCCCATGTTTCGGTGAGATCCGCGAAAGACATAGCCGCCAACCTTGGGGTTAAAAGACCTGAACTAGAAGAGTTTAACGATCAAGACGTAGATACTGGTTTCTGGGATTGGTTTCTCACCACAAAGCTTCCTCTACTCATCACAGAAGGAGCCAAAAAAGCGGTTTCTATTACTTCCAATGGGTATGCGGCAATTGCTCTCAACGGGATATGGGGTTGGGGTTCTAATGATCGAGACGTGTATGGAAACATCGAATGTGATACGAAAGGATTTAAAGTTAAATCATTCCTCCCTGCATTAATCCCTTTCCTCAATGGGCGAGAAATAGTATTAGCATTCGATCGTGATGAGAATTCTGACACTATCAAGAAAGTTGACAAGGCGAAAAACGACTTTAAGTGGAAGCTTGCTAAGGAAATCAAGGGTACTATTGTCGCCGAAGTCGTGTGGGACGGATTCAAGGGAATCGATGATTTTCTAGCCGTAAAAGGTGAAGCCGGATTATTGAGAGCTTATCAAGATCGTAAGACGATCCTAAAGCCTAAAGCGACTAAAGCTAGTGAGAGCAAAACACCTAGTGATTCAAATAAGGAGGAAACCACAAAGTTATTCACTAGTTCGATCGAGTGTGGTTTGGCTGAAGTTAGTTATGAGAAAAAAGATGGAGAGCCGAAACACAATCCTATCGGCAATCATTTAGAAGCAATAGCGTGCATCGATAATCCTGACGGTGATGGTTCTGCACTACTGTTGGAGTTCAAAACTTTCAAGGGTTTAATTCGTCGCTGGACTATGCCGCGAGAATACCTTGCTGGCGATGGCAATTTACTCATTTCAGAACTGTACAAGCGGCAATATTCATTCACTCGCGACAAAAAAGCACTACTACTCGACTACCTCTCGATCCAAGGTGGCTCGATCAAGCAGGAATATACCATCACAGACTCAAGTGGATGGGTAGATCAATCCTTTGTACTTCCCCACAAAACCTATGGAGACGAAAATCTCAAGTTCCGCAATGTAGATCCCAGTCCAGAAGCAATTACTGAGCTAAAAGGTACTTTACAGGGCTGGAAGGACAATGTAGCCGCTAGATGTGCTGGAAATTCCCGCCTGATTTTGGGATTAGGTACTAGCTTTGCCGCGCCACTACTACCGATTATCGACATCGAATCGGGTGGCTTCCATTTAGTTGGGGAAACCTCACAAGGTAAAACAACTATTCTATCGGTAGCTGCTTCGGTGACTGGTGTTAAGGACATCCCTCACTGGCGGACTACTACAAACGGTTTAGAGAGTATCGCGACCGCTTTTAATCACCTCTGTTTACCCTTGGACGAAATCGGTCAAGCCGATCCGCGAGATGTAGGGAATATCGCCTATATGTTAGCCAATGGACAAGGTAAAGCGCGGATGACTAAAAACCTCACCAATCGTAAACCTAAAACTTGGAAATTGATGGTTCTTTCATCTGGTGAAGTTGGGCTGGGAGCTTACATGGCACAAGCAAACATCACCCAGAAAGGTGGTCAGGAAGTGCGATTGCCTGATGTACCTGCAATACCTCAAAATTCGGCTTACGGTTGCTTTGAGACGATTCACGAGGCAGATACAGCGGTTCAATTTGTCTCAGCACTAGAAGCGGCGGTAAGCGAGAATCATGGGACTGCCTTAGATGCTTTCCTCTCTCAGTTAGTAGTCGATATTACTAATCCAATGCTTGCGGGTAATCTCTCAAAACAAGTACACCTTATCGCCGCCAAGTTGTCCGAAGGAAATAAAGATAGTGCGATCGGACGAGTGGCTAAACGGTTCGCATTGGTACAGGTATCACTAGGACTAGCCCACAAATATGGCTTACTACCCTTTGATATAGAACAAGTGAGTTGGGCGGTGTCTGAGTGCTTTAACGGGTGGCTCAAAGCACGGGGCGGGGATGGGTCGATAGAGATAAAACAGGCAATCAAACGGATCGAGTATTTATTCGCCACAAATGAGATTGGCGATCGAGTTGACGATTTGAGAAATGGGACTGATAGTAAAGCACGTAATTTACTAGCACACAGAAAATGTGACACAGACGGAGATACTACAGAATTTTGGGTTCCCCCATCTGTGTTTAAAAAAGAAATGTGTGAAGGAGTAAATGAAGCAGAGCTGATAAAAGAATTGCAAAAAATGGGTTGGCTATTGACTTCTACGGATGATCGCCCAACTGTAGAAAGGCAAAAGGACAAGAAGAAGGCTCGTTATTTTGTCTTTGTTTCTTGGAGAAGCTAAAAAAGCATGGAGAACTTGGAGAATCTGGAGAACTTGCCTGAAAGCATTGCAAATAGAAGGTTTCAGAATCTCCAAGACTCTCCAAGACCCTTTTCCTAATGGAGAACCTGGAGAGTTTCACCATGTTTTATTTTGTAAGAATTACTTTGAAATTCTCCAAGTTCTCCATAAGCTTTTTGCCTGTTGGAGAACATTCTCCATGTCTGAACCCAAGTTCTGACAGTGCTTTCAGGGGCAATTCTCCAGATTCTCCAAGTTCTCCATGCAAAAACAGGCATTTCCGTAGAAATAACCGATTTTACCTGCAACCACCCAAGCTAATCACCATAATGACCATTCAAACTAACGACACACAGCCGCTCAATAAGCAACACTTAACCAATGAGATCCTAATCATCGATATCGACTCTCATTTTGACAAGAGCCGTGAAACGATTGTACTAGGCAGATATTCACCAAAGTCACACAGATATCAGATGATGATGACTACTATGAATTTCCAGATTCTCAAAGATAACAGCCTAGAACCCCACAGGTATCTAGCCATGTTCACGAGTCCTGATGACAGTAAAGTAGAGATTTGGGCATTGTGTAACTGGAGAATTAGATAGCCCAATCGTATTTCAGTGATTTTGTACTGTAGTTCTAGCATCTTGCTTTCAAGCATTAATGAAAAGATGCACCAGGGCTGGATTAGTGATAGTGCTAAATCCATCTCTAGTAAAACTTCTACAGTACTTTAACCAACATCAATCGAAAATAGTATGAATCGGTTTGGTTTTAGTGACGGATTACCACCAGCGATCTGATCGTCTCCTGCACGCTGGTCGGATCGAAAAATTGGAGATTGAGATACTACGCTTTATCCTGATCAGGTTCGATCGCTTAAGTTGCAGTTAGTCTGTTTAAGCGGGTAAGCTAGTAATAGCTATTTTAGTTAGTAATCGAGAGTAGTTTAATGACTATTACCAATCTCAGCACCTCAGCAAGTGACGAAAGCACCGCGAAACCAGATACCTTACGGGTAGTGGCTTACAACATGGATTTACTATTCCCTGGCTTGTATCTTTGGCTAGGTAATTTCGTGTTGAGAATTGGCGGTAGAGAAGTTGAGGATACGCCTTATCGCTATCCTGGCACTCTGCACAGTAAATTTGGAGTTGCCCTAGTCTTACCCAATTACCTGATATTTACTACTTACAAGGGTTCCTATGACCCTCGATAAGCACCAGATCGACGGGTTAGAGAGTTTTAGTGTCACAACATTACCAGCATCAGAGTTCGAGGCTAGAATGATAGCCGCTGGTTACTCTCAAACCGGATCGGCACCAGCTCAAGCCAATAGAATTAAGACCTGGTGGTCACATCCCGAATACCCGCGAGTAGAATCGATATACAGTCCAGACAAACAGATTGTAATTACTGCCTACCATGTCTCGTAGTTCATCCAGATCGGGAAAATCGCACAAAATCACATCGATAATTCGGGGATATCGTTCAGGGTCACTCAGATTAGAGAATCCCTTTCGATCAACTAATCCACCATACAAAATATCCCCACTACTCAATTAAGAGTGTGGGGATATTTATTGTTGTCTACCCGTTAGTCTTTGTCAGCCGCCCAAGGTAAACGGGGAGAAGTTCATCATCTGATTTCTCCTCATATTCTCTTGATAGTCTCCCATGCAGTGAAGTTTGAACTAGTCTAATCTTCTCGATCGCTTGCTCAAGTTGTTTAGCTTCCTTCGATGAGGATTTCTCATATTCACAAATTAGACTCGCTCTCAGCCCTTCTAGCTGAACCTGACAACGTTTGAGCTGTTCCCCATAATATTCGTGAGTGCCAAACTTAAAGCCCGTTGGTTCGTTATCCATGATTAATTATTCCTCAGTTAATTTAGTAAATTTGCGAGTAGTAGAATTCATTGTCCAGTCGCCATGCCCTTTAGCTTTTGCTGTAGCGATTGCGATATCGCCTTTAGCTTTATTTGGTTTTCCCGTATTTGGCAGATCGAGCATTTTATGGAAATCTCCAAATGATAGAGATTCTGGGATTTCCCCGCCAACTTGATCGATCTCTTCGGTTTGGATAATTTGCACGTCCTCAGCTATGGATTCAGAATCACTCGAATCGTCTGAGGGGATATTTTTAGTATCCGATAAACTATCCGGTATCGATGGCACCTTATCCGATATTATAACATCTGTGTCCGATAAATTATCCGGTAAATTATCGGCTTTATCCGGTAAAGAATGAGAGCCAGAATTATTCTCTGTTTGACCGACTGGGAATAGTCCTAATTCTGCTAATCGCTTGTCTACAATGGCTTCTATTCTGTTATCGGATATATCGGATACACTACTAATTTTATCCGGTAAATTACTTGTCAATATATCCGATAATTTATCCGGTACTTTATCACTACTATCCGACAACATCCCATCAAGGGTATCTAGTGCGAACTGTACCAACTTAATAACAGTCGGGGATATTTCCACCTTTTGACTGATATGGTGATTTTTAGCCCCATCCTTCACGGCTATCTGTTGAAGCTTGCGATACATCTCGTTGGGGAATCTGATATCTAACCTTGTCACTGACTCGCTCGATCTACTCATATCCGATAACCCTCACTTTTATCCGGTAATAATCCCACTGTATCCGATAACTGTCAATTGTCAATCTACCCGATAGTTTATCCGATAACAATCTCATTTTATCCGATACTTGTGTGGTTATCCGGTAATCTATCCGATAATTACGTTATACTATCGGATATACCGACTCGGTAAAGATGTCACTGATAAGACGGTGATATCGAGACGGTGCGATCGAGGTTTCAGCCCACAAATTTTAGATAGAGAAATAAGACAGATGAGAGTAGCGATTTATGCGAGAGTATCCACTCATGACCAAAATTGTGAGCGACAGGAAAGGGATTTAGTTGAGTATGCCCAACGGCTGGGATATGAAGTAGTCGGAATCTGGAGTGAATTCGGATCGGGAGTAAAACTAGATCGGGTCAAGCGTAAAGAGATTATGGCGATCGCACGTAAAGGGAAGATTGACGCGGTACTGGTAACTGAACTGACAAGGTGGGGAAGAAGTACGATCGATCTAATTCACACTCTCAATGATTTACATAGCTGGAAAGTTAGTCTTATTGCTCAAACGGGAATGCAATTCGATCTATCAACTCCGGCGGGAAATCTGATGTTAACTATCATGGCGGGGCTTGCTGAGTTCGAGAGAAGTCTGATTCAGGAAAGGATTAAATCAGGGGTAGCATTAGCACGATCTAAAGGGAAAGTATTCGGTAGAAAGCCTGGAAGCAAAGCCGATAAGTATCGTAATGATATTAAGCTGATGAATGAAGAAGGGAAGTCTATTAGGGTAATTGCCACCAAATTAGGTATCGATAAAGGGCAAGTCGAGCGTCAACTAGCCATCATTAAAAAAGAGATTATTAAAGTATAAAATAATCGAGAATACTGCGATTAAATACTGAAATTAAGGTATAATATATAGTACAAATCTAACTGATTATTATGACACCTGAGCAGCAATTACTAGCGGAACAATTTAGAGAATTTGGTTACAGAGCAGAAGAACTCGGCGGCAATGTAGCTGGTAGATTCGGATTTTCAAACGGACACAAAAGGGTAGCTGGTGCCCCTACATGGGATCTAGCATTCGAGAGATTACAAACATATCATTTAGAACATGGAGGTGCTGCTATACAATAGTTTCAGCTTGGTAAGTCTACAAAATAAGCCCCTCTTACTCCGGTAGCTTGGGGCTTTTGAATGCCCATTTACGCCCCTAGTCATAAAACAAATAAAATGGACACAAGTTTAGCATTAAATATACTTTCCGATCACGGCTATTCAGTTAATAACTTTCTATCGGCTGATAACGATGACGAATACGAACATGAAGCTGACGATCCTTTTAACGATGATGGGGAAGATTTAGACGTTGGATATGGATGGAGCGACAGCAATAGTAGTTCCAAGCTATTCAGAACTGAAGATGAAGCTATCGCCGATTGTCTCTCAAATATTGATAAGGATGACTTCTCCGATAGTGAAGTTGAAGAGTTTGGAGATTATTATGATGACTAGGAATCACATTTCATCGTTAGTTAATAATTGGTAATGTAATATCTCGTTTGGTACTAGTCTCCGATTCTTTCTGCTGCGAGGATCGATGATTAGTACCGCGTCTTTAGAAGCAATTGATATATTGCAAATATCTCCATTAATCAGAACGGCTACAGCATTATCAGGAATCCCGCCGCCAAATTGTTCGATAAACTCTTGATGAGTAAACTGGGTCGGAACTATCGGGTCAATATCGATCACGTCATCATCTTCATAAGTATCAAATTCTGGATAGTCAGAACTAACCTGATTATCAATTTCTAAATCATCAGTAAGCTGTTCGATCGCATCATCATAATTATCAATATCATCATCCAGTTCCCTATCATCGTTCACCGCCGGAATATTATCCCCTATGGCAATTCGAGATTCAGTAATGATGGAAGTGATTGCCTGATGATTTTGTTTAGCTTGCTGCTTAATCTGGTAACTCAATTCATCGATTGCAGATTCCAGTGATTTAACCGTCTTCGCCAACTTGCCGATAATTTGTGTAGTGTTTTCCTTAGGCTTGATGTACTCCCCAGTAAGGGCGGAAGTTAGTAGATTGATAATTATTGCTGTTCGATCGTTATCGGCATCTCTCCGAGCGTCAATCGCTTCTAAGATCCCAACTGGAAGTCTGATCGCAGTCTGTTTAGTTGCCATAGTTCAATAGTTCGATATTCTTGTACTTTAGTATACCGATTCGAGGCAATCTGAGCGGTCTGGCTGATAAACAGTATCCCACTTGGAAAAGTAGATTTAACCGTGCTTAGAGCGGCTTATAGCTATGTCTGGCAATACTTTCGAGATTTTCGAGTAGTTGTTGATAGTTGCAATGTTTCTCGATCTGTAATTTTTCGCTACTGGAGTCCAGAAAAAATACACGCCTAGAAGTGTTGCCAGATATTCGGGATGACTGCAAATCAGTTAACTGTTCTAAGTGATGTTGCTGAACAGAATTGACATATCAGCTATAACAGGTTAAAAGTAATGAGAAGCCCATGAAATAGCCCACATAGTTATTTTCAAGGGTTGAAAGCTTTACGTTACAAGGATTATACTCCCCTCGATACTTCATTGGTAATGAAGAGGTCATGAGTTCAAGCCTCATTGAGGGCTTCGGGTTAGAACATACTACTAGTAAGGCTTTTAGGAAACAAATCATGTCCTAAGAGCCGAATTTTGCTATGTATCAGTAGCAATATTTAGACTGTTTAGGCTGGTTTGGTTAGTGTATAGACCACCCCACAGACCACCCAATTATGAACGTTTGGATTGAAATGAAAGGTAATGTAACTCGCCTGAGATTACGTTATGAAGGAAAAAGATACTGTTTGAGTTTGGGGAAAGCCCCAGATAGCAAAGTTCTCAAAGCAGTTTATGACAAAGTTGTCGTAAATACAAAAAATGCGATCGAACTAGACCTACTTCTAGGTAAATTTGACAAAACGTTGTCAAAATACCGACTGAGTAAGCCTGGAATTAAGCCCAGCAAGATAACCGCAGTCGAACTGTTTGAAGAGTACGCGGTCTTCATAATTGATAAAAAGAACTTATCCCCAAGTTCGATTGGCCGCTATAAGGCGACCGCGTCCAAACTTCGGAAATGTCTGAAGGATAAGCCAGCACACCAAGTAACTGATACCATCGCCAATAATACGGTAGTTTTGATGGGAGAACGTCTGAACCGCCCGTTCGCCCCTAATTCGAGTCTGTAAGGCACCAGCCAGATTCATTTGCGTCCTTGCCCACTGTTCTGGATATGCCTCTCGGGTTCTTACTTCTAGTGCCAACCGATAACAGGCGATCGATTCTTCTAAGTTAACCGCCCGTTCGCCCCGAATTTGATCGCCATAAGCAATAGCCAGATTCATTTGCGTCATTGCCCAATTTTCGGGATAAGCCGCACGGGTATATACTTCTAGTGCCAACCGATAACAGGCGATCGCGATTTCGAGATTGGCTAACCGACTTCCCAAGGGAAATTGTTGAATTAGATTGGCAAACTCACTTATAACAGCGGTAAAAAATTGTTTATCACCCTCATCTACTTCGGCAAACGTAGCTTGATGCCATACTGTCAGAACGGAAATGAGTTGTTCGTCGAGCAGGGGTAGATTAGCTTGAAATAGGGGATAAACTACTTGAGGATTCCCGCTGCTGTCAGCAATAGCTTGAAAGACAGTCATCAGGAAATTGAACTGGGATTCCCCATCAGCAGAATTTGCTTCAGGCTCCAGCCCTAACAATTGAGCAAGTTGGCTGGCAAATTTTGTCAACCATTCGATTGTATTGGCTGCTGCTGGATCGTTCTGTTCCCTCATCATCCGCGCCACACCATGCAGCACCGCTACCAACCCTTCATCCACCAATTTGGGGTGCGCTTCTAGGATTTCAGCTTCGGTACCGTCTTCACAGTCGAGCAGAGCTTGAACTAATTCAATATAGGTTTGTTGGCGTTGTTCTTCCATTGGATTTAGGTGTGAGGTAACGATCAATTTTCAGTTGTGCTGTCAGATTCCCCGATTTCTCAGAAAAATCGGGAATCTGGTGTCAATTACTTCGACTATTCCAACCGCCCCCACAAATCCTGCAACTGCTCCGCCAACTCCGCCGCCAAAGCTTGCAACTCGCGATCGGGATTTTCCACCCGCTCCCGTGCCAAAGCTGGCTCCCGTTCATCCTGCTGGATGATTTGCATCAAATCTTCAGCCACCTTAGTTTTTGCCCGTTCTCGCCCCGCCTTCAAAAACTTCCCAATATTATATTCAAACCGCAGATCGTCAGATTGTTGATATATTTTCTCCAACGCTACCTTGATTTCCTCAATCGACAGATCCGGTACATAGATCCGAACTTGTGTGAATAATTGGTTTATATCCAATTGGATTGATTCCAATCGATCGAGCAAATAATCAGTTGACGGCAAATCAGCGATCTCTAGCGGCAATTGGCTCAAATCTTTCACAAAACTAATTACTTCCATCTC
The DNA here is from genome assembly GCA_949127675.1 of Synechococcales cyanobacterium PMM_0072. GTDB lineage: Bacteria > Cyanobacteriota > Cyanobacteriia > Cyanobacteriales > Chamaesiphonaceae > Chamaesiphon. Next base: position 775 of record CASBPY010000266.1, on the reverse strand, counting down.
CTCAATTTGAGTGACATCGGTAGCAGCAGCCCGAAATACTAGCATCCCAATTTTGTCATCCTTAGCACCAGTGGGTAAATCGATGTACTTATCATCAGGATCGACAAATCGGCATTCCAGATCGCCAAATTCTGGCAAATGTAAACTAGCTGTATCTTGGAGTGTGGCAATCGCCAAATTCCAACCTTCACTTTGTTCTAAATCACTCTTGATTTGCAAGATCTGTAAATAACAATGTGCGGCATATATCGTTAGGATATTTCGATAAACTTTAATTGCCTTATCGGGATCGGCTTGGAGTTTAGCAAACTTTTGGGCGTGTCCATGAGCAGTATTGCCCAATGGAATAGTCATGTAAGATTCTTGAATGTTATTCATATTTTCCTGATGGTGGTCTAGTTTCAAGTAAGAATGGATTCAAAAGGCGATAGGTGAACGCCTATCGCTGCTAGTAGTCAATCGAGTTCATGACTGTTGTTTTTTGCAATTTCTTGGGCTATTTCTTTGAGCAAAGATAGACAACTGCGTTTCCAGTGTGATCGTAAGCTTTGATGTTTATCTCCGAGTCCTAATTCAACGGCTGCTTGAGTTTTATTCAAGTTTGGCTGATGAAAGTACAGCAACTGTACGATGGTAAAGCAGTTACATCGAGTGCCTTCCATTTCACAAGCTGCCATTTTGCCATCTGGATCTGTTTGTAAATAAACCAAGAAAGCTTTGAGAAAGCGTCCGTCAAGACCAGCGATAATTGCCGCTAATCCTTCCTCTCGTCGAT
>CASBPY010000265.1 GCA_949127675.1 Synechococcales cyanobacterium PMM_0072 | reverse complement strand
GGGGATAACTCATTACCCTCAATTTTATAAGAACTTGGCTCACAAATTCGATCAACAATTTGCTCCCAATCGTCGATCCAGTCGATGTTGTCAGCATTTTATTCAAACAAATGTTGCGAAGTTTCAAGATTTATTGCTGAAGTTGATTCTTTCCGATTTCTTTACTGTTTTCGTACCAGTTTCCTACCTACCGATCTGCGACGATCGAGACATTAGAAGTAAGGAGCATAATAAAAGAATGGGAAGTATGACGATCGGCAGTCCGGTTGAACTTTGGCCTACTAGTTCCCCCGATGATGTCCAGTCTACGATTCGTGCAGTTTACAAGCAGGTGTTGGGCAACCCCCATGTGATGGATAGTGAGCGGCTAACAATCGCCGAATCCCAGTTGGGAGATCGAAGTTTCTCTGTGCGGGACTTCGTTCGAGCAGTAGGCAAGTCTGAATTTTATCGTTCCCGTTATTTTGAAGCCTGCGCTCCTTATCGCTTTGTCGAATTAAATTTCATGCACTTTTTGGGTCGTCCACCCCAATCTCAAGCCGAAGTTTCCGAGCATATCATTCGGTGTATCGAACAGGGCTACGATGCTGAAATCGATTCTTACTTAGATAGTGATGAATACCAAATCAGCTTTAGTGAAAGTATTGTTCCTTACAATCGGGGTGCGATGACTGAGGTAGGTCAAAGTCAGGTGACTTACAACCGGAGCTTTGCGATCGATCGCGGACCTGCTCAGATCGATAGTGCAGTGAAGTCTTCTCGGCTTGTCTATGCGGTGGCTACCAACAGTAGCAACAAAGTATCTCCAGCTAGCCTTAATTTGGGTGGTTCGGGTGAAGCAAACAAAAAAATGTTCAAGATTCTGGTTACAGGGGCTAAATTCGATCGCCCTCGCCGGATCAGTACGAGTACTTACCTCGTAGCTGGTGACAATATGACTGCCCAAATCCAGCGGATTAATCGCACCTCTGGCAAAATTGTCAGCATTACTGAGGTCGTTTAATTTAGATCTGCTCAATATTCTGAGGATGTTGAGTAGATCTAGAAACATGAATATTTTGATCGGTCTCCTGAGGAAAAATGCTCCCTCTCAATGCTCAAAAAAAGTTACAAGTCTGGATTCGGAGTCGGCATCTAATTTGCACTGGTAACTTTTTTATCTTTGAGACTGTTGATTCTACGACGATCGACCGATTTAGCCAATGTATTGAGGCGTTGGGGGGCAGTGTAATTTCGGTGGACTCGATCGGCAAGATTTGGATTGGCGATCGTCGACCAGTGATTCTTTATCGAACGAAAGCTAGTTTGCACACGCCCCACCATCAGATCAAACTGTATTGGATTAAATATGGAAGTTTTCGGACTAGATTCGACCCCCATGTTTAACTACTAATTCGGGTCTAAGTCCTCCAGCTCTTGCGTTGAGAACCCAAGGAGATAATCAACATGGTCAGCAGTTTTATGAATACAGGAATCGGCACAGTTCCCGATCGGCAGAGTCAATTTTACCAAGCATATCAACCCTTCAAAGAAACGGCACCAGTCGAGCTTTGTCCAGGGTTCTCATCTGAAGATGCTGCTGTCGTGATTCGAGCAGTTTACCGCCAAGTGATGGGGAATGCTCATGTGATGGACAACGAACGGTCGATCGTGGCTGAATCCCAGCTCAAACGGGGCGAACTGACGGTGCGGGAGTTTGTGCGACGGTTAGCGAAATCGGAATTTTATCGCTCTCGCTTCTTCGAGAACTGCGATCGATCCCGCTCAATCGAGTTGAATTACAAGCATCTACTGGGGCGTGCGCCGGATAATTTTGACGAAATGCGCTACCACAGTAACGTTCTCGATCGCGATGGCTTTGAGGCAGATATTGATACCTATCTAGATAGCGATGAGTATCAAATTGCCTTTGGGGAAGCCATTGTCCCCTACTATCGGGGCTATCGTACCCAAGCAGGGCAATCGATGCTGGAATTTACCAACATGCTCCAATTACTTCGGAGTGCTTCTAGTAGCGATCGAAATCTGGCAACCAACAATAAACCGCAATTGACACGAGCCATCATCCAAAATTCACCATATGGAAAACAACGGATTAGTGATGTCAGTGCAATTCTAGCTGAGGTGTTCAAACGTCAGGAAGCAGAGATATCTATACCCCCCGTTTGGAGTCCTACCCGTGACTATCTAGCAGAACAAGCCTTGCCGTCAACAGATTGGGCGCAAGCGCAGACGATCGATCACTTGCAAAAACAATTAGCAGATCTACGTCCCCTTGCGGCGATTGGCTCCGCATATCTCAACAATAATGGTCAGACTGCTAGTGGATCTGCACTTACTGCTTTGAAAGGAAAAGTAGATTCACAAGCCGCTGAAATTGCCATCTTACAAGACCAACTTGCTGATGCCAGGCGTAATGCCACGATCGGCGAAGCTCGCTTGAATAAGTGGCGCAGCCGAGTTTTTAACAGTTAACACAATTCTACCGCCACCAAGATTGCTGCTCTTGGCGGTGCCACCTGTTGATTGCTACCCATACCCAACTGTAAATTTAGCTCCCTTTTAAAAAAATATTATGTCAATTCCTTTATTAAGCTACGCTACCAACTCCCAAAATAATCGGGTAGATGGCTTTGAAGTTCCTGGTGACGAACATTCACGGATTTTTACAACTGATAATCTGCTCGGCACCTCCGATCTAGACAATTTGATCTCGGCAGCCTATCGTCAGATATTTCACGAACAACAGATGTTAATCAGCCATCGCCAACGGTTTCTCGAATCCCAATTGCGCGCAGGGCAAATTACAGTCAGGGAGTTTATTCGGGGATTAGCACTTTCTGATTCATTCCGGCGACTCGTATTCGATCATAATAATAACTATCGGTTTGCAGAGATTTGCATTCAACGCATTCTCGGTCGGAATGTCTACAGCGAACGTGAAAAAATGGCTTGGTCGATCGTGATTGCCACCAAAGGCATCCAACGCTTCATTGATGATTTACTCAATAGTGATGAATATCTAGATAACTTTGGCGATAGCTCTGTACCCTATCAACGTCGCCGGATTTTACCACAACAGACTCAAGGTGAAATGCCCTTTGAGCGGATGGCTCGGTACGATAAATACCATTTGGCGAAACTGCCTAAGCAGTCAGCTCGGTTCAATGTGCCAGGAGCCGCCCGTCTCGACTATACTCTTTGGAAGTGGCAAAAAACTCCGCCCAAAGCAGTGGTCAAAGTTGGTCAAGGGATTATCTATGCAGGTGTAGCGACGATCGGCTTGATGGCTTTATCGGTGCTATTTGGGTTCTAACCCAAACCATTACTCAGGTAGAGGCAATTCATGAATTGCCTTGAGCGATAGCGGAGAGGGTGGCAATTCTGGATCTTATTTAACAAAAGTAAGGGATCTAAATTCCCCTCATGACGGCAGATTGTTGTTAGAGTGAGGTTTAAATCTCTATCTTAAAACCCCAATTATTAATTATTAATTATTAATTAATTAGTAACTTATGTTTTTCTAGAGGATCTGAGTGTGCCAAATATCCTCCCGATCGGTATTACTGTAATCATTTTGTTGTCGATCGCTATTTGCGGGTATTTAAGCCAAGAAATTACTCGCAGACAACGCGCCGAAAGACTACTGCGACAACAAACAGATCGGGAGCGATTGGTCAATCAGATTGCATTACAAATTCGCCAGTCGTTGAATTTGGATCAGGTACTGGCAACTACGGTTGAAGAAGTACAACGCTTTCTCCAAGCCGATCGAGTCTTGATTTATCGAATCAATCCCGATGGGACTGGCTGCGCGATTTATGAGACAGTATTAGCACCTTACCCACAAATTTTAGGGCAAACATTTCCTGCCGAAGTCTTCCCACCAGAGTATCATCAGGCTTATTCCCAGGGGAAAATTCGGACGATTTCCAATGTGGATCGATCGGAAATTGAGCCATGTTTGGCAGATTTTGTCAAACAGTTTGGGGTTAAGGCAAAACTGGTAGTACCGATCGTTCAAGAACATCGCCAAAGTGAGATCCCAACCGCTCAGGGTGTTCCTTATCTCTGGGGTTTATTAATCGTGCACCAATGCGGGCAAAATCGCACCTGGGAGACATGGGAAATCGAGTTGATGAAACAACTAGCCACTCAAGTGGCGATCGCCCTGCAACAGTCAGAATTGTACGATCAACTTCAGCAACTCAACGCCCAACTCGAACAACGAGTAGAAGAGCGCACCGCCGAATTAGCACTAGCAAATACCTGTCTACAGGCCGAAATTGTCGAACGTCAGCGCACTGAAGTGGTGCTGAGGCATACTAATAATACCCTCCAAGCCTTGGTCACAGCTTCACCGAGGGCGATTGTAATGCTCGATCGGGTTGGACTAGTAAAAATCTGGAACCCAGCCGCAGAAGAGATGTTTGGCTGGACGGAAGCCGAAGTACTCGATCGATCCAATCCACTCAATTTAGATGATTACAACACCCTGCAAAACAGTGTTTTACAAGGTGCTATTTATCCCCGTTTAGAATTTCGTCAACACCGGAAAAATGGTACACCGATCGATATTGTGTTTTCGGCTGCGCCGTGGCGTGATCTCGCTGGAAAAATCAGTGGAACTGTGGCAGTAATTACTGATGTCACTGCTCAAAAAATTCAAACGGAACAGTTACGATTACTCCAATCAGTGGTGATCAATACCAACGATGCCGTGATTATTACGGAAGCTGAACCGATCGATTCAGCGGGGCCGCGCATTCTATATGTAAATCAAGCATTTACCGCAGTGACTGGTTATCAACCCTATGAAGTATTAGGAAAAACTCCACGCATTTTACAAGGACCAAAAACCAATCGCACTGAATTAGCTAAAGTGCGAACTGCACTCTCTAAGTGGGAATCAATCACCGTAGAAGTGATTAACTATCGCAAGGATGGTTCGGAATTTTGGAATGAATTTAGTATCGTGCCTGTCGCCGATCGTGATGGCTTGTATACGCACTGGATTGCGGTACAACGAGATACAACTAGACGCAAACAAATGGATGAAATTAGATTAGCTCTAGAAAAAGAGCAAGAATTGAGCAGTTTGAAAACTCGCTTTTTCTCAATGGCATCCCACGAGTTTCGGACTCCTTTAAGTACTGCTCTCGCCGCCGCTCAATTACTCGAAAGTTCTCAAGTAGCTTGGGACAATACCGAAAAAAGATTGCGAAATCTCCACCGCATTCAAGACTCGGTTAAAAATATGGTGCAATTACTCGATGATATCTTAACAATCAATCGAGCAGAAACAGGTAAACTTGCGTTCAATCCCAAACCAATCAACTTAGAACTATATTGCCGTCATTTTGTCGAGGAAATGCAACTCAATGCTGGCACACAACATCCAATCTCATTCACCTCTCAAGGTCAATCGACTTCTGTCAATCTTGATGAAAAATTATTGCGATCAATTCTCGCTAATTTATTGTCTAATTCGATTAAATATTCTCCCCAAGGTGGTCAAATTAACTTTGGTCTAGAATTTCAGACAACAGCGATTATAGTTACAGTCCAGGATGGTGGAATTGGGATTCCCACCATCGATCTTGATCGATTATTTGAACCATTTCATCGTGGTAAAAATGTCCGTACTATTCCAGGGACAGGATTGGGTTTAGTCGTTGTCAAAAAATGTGTTGATCTTCATCAAGGGACGATTGAGATTGTGAGTACTGTTGCGATCGGTACAACCTGTCTGGTGACGCTGCCAGTCGGGATATCGAAATAATCCGTAAAATTGGTATAATTGAATTTTTAGATCGATCGTGCATGACTAGTATTATTGTTGATCGATTAAGCAAAGTATATCCAGTCGCGATCAAAGAACCTGGACTAAAAGGAACGATCGATCATTTTTTCCACCGTAAATATCGGCAAATTGAGGCTGTAAAGGACGTTTCCTTTCAAATTGAAGCTGGAGAGGTGGTCGGCTTTCTGGGGGCAAATGGAGCGGGTAAGACCACGACTCTGAAGATGCTCAGTGGCTTAATTCATCCATCTAGCGGCGTTGTAAATATAGCTGGTTACATCCCCTTTAAGCGCGAAACTGCATTTCTCAAGCAAATCACTCTAGTGATGGGACAAAAGCAGCAGTTGATTTGGGATCTCCCCGCCTTGGATTCCCTCAAGATGAATGCAGCTGTCTATGGTTTGAGAGATCGAACTGCCCAATTGCGAATTGATGAATTGGCTGAAATGCTCTCAATTCAAGGCAAACTGACTCAACCTGTGCGAAAGTTATCTCTCGGCGAACGGATGAAAGCGGAATTATTAGCGGCTTTAATTCACCAACCCCAAGTATTATTTCTGGATGAACCGACCCTGGGATTGGATGTGAATGCTCAGGTGGCGGTGCGACAATTTTTACGGGAATATAATCAACGATACAAAGCGACGATTTTGCTGACAAGTCACTATATGACTGACATTACGGCACTATGCGATCGAGTCTTGGTCATCCATCAAGGGCAATTGATTTACGATGGTAGTCTCAATGGTTTAGTTGAAAGATTTTCACCCTGTCGGGAAGTTAAGATCGAATTTGCTCATGTTTATCAGATCGATCGATTGGAGCAATACGCCCAAGTAAAAGAAGTTGAGGGTGCCTCCGCTAGTTTTCTAGTTCCGCAGGAAATCCTGACCAAAACTGTATCTCAAATGCTGGGAGAATTGGAAGTAGTCGATCTGAGTATTACCGATCCACCGATCGATGATGTAATCGGTCAAATCTTTCAATCTGGTAATGCCGAGAATTAGATCAACTTTTAGATCAATTTTAATTGTTATTAAAAACCCGACTTTGTAAAAGTCGGGTTTTTGTCCTAATCGATTAACTTAAGAT
>CASBPY010000264.1 GCA_949127675.1 Synechococcales cyanobacterium PMM_0072 | reverse complement strand
GTGCGCCAGTCCAGAAGGTGGGGGCGAAACCAGGATAGCCGGATGAGGCGTTGCAGAAGTAGAAGTTTTTGAGGGATGTTTCATGATTTAATCGATCGAGTCCCATATTTCGGGGGGTTAAACTCGAACCATAGGAATTACCTTCTGGACAATGACAGAAGTGTTCGTTAGTGGTTGGGCTACCAGTTATTTTGAAGACCAAATGACTTCGGAGATTTGGGATATAGTCGCGTTCGACGACATCGAGAATTGCATCGAGAATTTCTTCTTTTTTCTGCCGATAAGCTTTAGGATTGTCCTGTTTAAGTTGGTTAAAATATTCGTAATTTGCCACTGTCAAAAACTCGATAATTTGGCAATCGGGGGGACAATCGCCACCATAATTAGTTAGTAATGTGGGAGTGGTAATTGCAAAACTGGGGTTAGAATAGTCGTGCTGATCGTACATGCGATCGAATGCGACATTCAAATCCGCATCGCCGCTGTGGAAGGTATTCCATTTACCAAAGCCATAGTCTCGCAAATCAATCCCTTGGACTACGCAGTAAGCCATAAAGTTAGACGGCGAGTAGTCGTAATTTAACTTTTTCTGGATGGCTGGCGAGAATTTGTCGATGCCGATTTTGGCGGCGGCGCGTTTGGGATCGATATTACAGATGACCGTATCAGCTAGATATTCCTGGGATGCTTTGGTGTGTAAATCTGTCGCCCTTGCCCCTGTAACGGTCTTGTCAACTACCAAAAAGTCCGTTACCTCTCGATCGAGCAAAACCTCACCACCACCATCCTCGATCGCCTTAACGAGAGCATTGATGACCTGCTCGAAGTGTTGGGTTGGATAAAAAGCTCCTTCCTGATAACCCGTGAATAAAATCACCCAGGCATAAAAGGAAAGTCGATCTGGTGGCAGCAAGAAATCCGGCCATTGCAGCGCGAGGAGGGTTTGAGCGGCTTGGGGGATCTTAAATTTGTCGAAGACATCTTGAAGGGTACTGTTGATGTATTTGAGCGCACTGTAAGCATCGCCAAGATGTTGGAGTAGTGCGAATGGTTGGATTGGTGGGGATAGATATCTCAATCCAGTGCGGACTGCGGTGATTTCGGTGACAAATCCCGCTAGTTGTTGGGCGTGGGTGGGGAAGAGTTTGACGAGTCGTTGGATGAGTTCGGCACTATCACTAGGGATATCGAGGGTATAATCGGGCATCCGCATGTGGTCGAAACCTTTGGGGTCATATCGATCGAATGTTACAGATTTATCCAGATCGAGTTGTTTGAGCACCCGATTGACGGTGTGTCCCTCGCCGCAGTCCCAGACATAATGTAGTTGAGCGTTAAAAGTATATTTTTTGGACATTGTAAAGCTATGCCCAAATCCACCTGGATGTTCGTGCGCCTCTAGTACTCGCACTGTTTTACCAGACTTGGACATCAATGCCCCAAACACTAATGCTGACAAGCCACTGCCGACAATTAAATAGTCTGTTTTCATGCGTCTAGTCCTCCCAGGGGATTAGGTTTTTTAGATTCTGGATCTGTAGGGGCGGGTTTATGCAAATAATTGTCGTCAAATACCATCATCTTCCAACAAAACCCGCCCTCCCTCACTATCTGCTGTGAATATCTCCAGCTTAAAAACATAAGTTGAGGAACTTGTGAGGAAAGCTGAAATTCTCAGGTTCTTAGCAATCTGTAACTTAATTTGCTTTCAAAGCCTGAATATCTGTGTCACGATCGATTGTTAGCCTTATTTCTATCGACCCATGCGAATTCTCGTAGTTGAAGACGATCCGATTATTGCCCAACTAATCGAGACGATCCTAGAACCACAAAAATACGCTGTAGATTTTGCGACCGATGGTCAAATGGGTCTAGATTTGAGCGATGCTTATGAATACGATGCGATCTTGCTTGATGTGAGCTTGCCCAAGAAGGATGGCATCAGTGTTTGCCGCCAAATTCGATCGCAAGGCAATACAGTGCCGATCTTACTCCTGACTGCACTTGACTCTCCAGCAGATCGAGCGCGCGGTCTCGATGCAGGAGCTGATGATTATCTAGGCAAACCTTTCGACCCCCAAGAATTACTCGCCAGAATCCGCGCGATCCTGCGCCGCAGTCACCAGCCATCGACACCGATTTTAACTTGGGGAGATTTACACCTCGATCCGGTTAGTACGACTGTTACCTACAACGATAACTTGGTAACTCTCACGCCGAAGGAGTACGCCCTCTTAGAATTATTTCTTCGCAACAGCAAGCGGGTATTTAGTTGTGACGCGATCCTCGACCATCTGTGGTCTTATGGTGGCACTCCCAGCGAAGAAGCGATCCGCACGCATATTAAAGGGTTGCGCCACAAACTCAAACAAGCTGGAGCTGCTGCGGATCTGATTGAAACAGTATATGGGATCGGTTATCGCCTCAAACCAGTCAATTCACTAGAGATCAATCTCCTCACCGATACTTGGGAGAAATTTAAAGGTCAGGTGCTCGAACAAGTTGCCGGATTAGAGCGACTTTCCGTGAGATTTTTAAACCAAGATCTTCAGTCAGATTGGCAGGAAGTGGGGCGGAGTATTGCCCATTCCCTCAGCGGTTCGTTGGGGATGTTTGGCTTTTCCCTCAGCTCGGAATTAGCACGTCAGATCGAAAAATTGCTCGGTGGTCGGCAAGATTTGACAATCGAACAGGGGCAATGGCTCTATTCAATGGTAGGAGCCTTGCAAGAGGAGTTAGAGCGTCCGGTGTCTCTGCCCGATCTTTACTATTTCGATCCCAATCCGGCGATCGATATTCTCTTAGTATCGGTAGATCCCGATCTCGAACGGGGCATCCAATCGCTTACTGACGAGCGCAAATGGCACATTCAGGTCGTACCGACGATCGCAGCAGCGAAATCACAACTCCAGTCTCATCCTACCCGCAGCATTCTCCTATCGCCAGATATCGCCCAACAGACTGAGGAAGTCGTGCGGTTACTCGTTGAGGTTGGCAAACACCTACCCGCGATCCCAGTAATTTTGCTGACCGATGCGTCTGGATTACATCCCGAAATCGAGCGGTTCGGTACTTGTACTAGGATCTGCCCGACCAGTCCCAGCGAGATTATTAGAGAAATCGAACGCTCGATCGATCGCGTCGAATCAACTTTAACTCATATCTTAGTTGTCGATGACGATCTCAAGATTTTAGCAATTTTACGCGCATTATTAGTTCCCTGGGGCTTCAGAGTTACAACTCTATCCGATCCGCAAAAGTTCTGGGAAGTTGTCCCTGTAGCTAAACCCGACCTCTTGATTCTAGATGTAGAAATGCCGACGATCAACGGCTTAGAATTATGTCAATCCGTGCGCGATCGATCGGATTGGTCGCACTTACCGATTATTTTTCTGACCGCTCGGACAGAACCGAGTTTGATTCAACAAGTATTCGCGATCGGGGCTGATGATTTTGTCAATAAACCAGTAGTCGGGCCAGAAATTATTGCACGGATTACTAATTTGATGGAACGTCAGCAGGTGAAAAGATTGAGGGCTACCGAGCGAATCAATCTTGATGCCGAAGGACTTAAAATCACTCCAGATCGAGTCGAATTTTCTAACCAACATAAAATTCAGGTAGAACTAATCGCCATCGGGCAGTTGCTGCAAGCGGAAAACGAGCGTCACGCTCAAACAAGTACCGAGATCTGCGATCGACTCGATCTGTTACATCAATTACTCAAAGAGCGTTCTTGAAATC
>CASBPY010000263.1 GCA_949127675.1 Synechococcales cyanobacterium PMM_0072 | reverse complement strand
TGACTACTCTTAATCCTCTCCAACAAAGGATTTTACAGTTATTGAACTTTCCGAGCGACATTTATACCCGTCTTTCATCACAATCTGACTACCCTCCCTAAAAATGAGCGAACCGTCAGCGTTTCACTAATTTACAAACATCACTTCTTCATCTGAATTGAGTGTAAGTAGCCGATCTCCGATCCCATCCTTGCCATAGGTTTGGATTTTGTCGATCGAAACCAGTTGATGACGATGGCTAGTCGTCACGAGATCTATGTTTTCGGGCGGAAGGCTCAGATGCAGCAAACTATCAGTTTTAAAGGCAAATTGCATGGCGTGGGTACCCATATTTCCGGTTTGGACGATGCGGATACTGGCAATGGGGATGCGTTTGGCGTATCCCTGACGACTGACTAGCAGGATTTCATCGGTGGGATTGGCGGGAATACAGCCGACGATCCGTTCTCTACCACCGACTTTGAGAGCTTGGATGCCTTGAGACACTCTGCCCATCAGGGGAATTTGTTCGGAGGCGAGGGCGAGGCGAAGAATTCGTGCGCCAGAGGTAGCGATGATGATTTCTCGTTGATCGGCGAGGGGGGTGATCGTATGTAGCCTGTCGTCTTCGCGGAGTTTGATCAGGGTGGTGCCTCGGTTGGTGAGTCCGCTGAGTTCTTGGAGCAGGATCCGCTTGATTTTGCCCTGACTGCTCAGGAGTAACAGTTGTTGGAGATCGTCGGGATTTTCGGCGGGGGTAAGCAGGGTGTAGATGATTTGTTCGTTTGTATCTTGGAGTGCGGGGATTAGGCTCGTCAGATTTGTGCCTGGGGTGTTGCCAAGTGTAGGGGGAATATCTCTAATCTTGAGGGGGTAAGCTTTGCCGTCGGTGGTAACTAATGTTAGTTCTTCATCAGTGTTGGTTTGATATGTTTTGATAACAAAATCATTGGTGTTAGAATTGAGTTTTGCACCTGTTTTACTTAGTCTTCTAATCGATCCTTGATGAGTAATTTCGAGGGTGGTTGGTTGAGTTGGTTCGGCTTCAACAACTGGAGGTGGAGTAACTGGGATCACTCGATTCCGATCGACCTTAACTTTAGGAATAGATTCATCACCTGTAGCTGTTTTGGCAACTTTTGGCGCAATCTTCGGTGGTTCTAATTTGGTGATTTTGGTCCGACGATCGTCACTAAATTTTCGTTTGAGCGATCGCAAATCTTTTTTGAGCGATTTTAACAATTCGCCCCGATCTTCGAGCAGATTATTTAAGATATTAATTTGGTTAGTTAATTCTTTAAATTCTGCTTCTAAATTCTTCCGCTCCATCCCGGTTAAGCGGCGCATGGGCATCGCCAAAATTGCATCTGCCTGAATATCGCTCAAGTCTAATTCTGTCTGAAAAATAGCTTTAGCAGTAGTTCCATCTGGTGCGTTGCGGAGGATATTGATTACTGCATCGAGATTATCTAATGCTTTGAGTAAACCAGATAGGGTATGAACTCGTTTTTGAGCTTGCTCTAGTTCGTTTCCATACTGACGAGTCAGGGTAACTTCGCGGAATTTGAGAAATTCTTCGAGCAGTTGTCTGAGACTGAGTTGGCGCGGTTGTCCTTCGACAATTGCCAACATAATTGCGCCAAAGTTACTCTGGAGGGCAGTTTGACGATAGAGTTGTTCCAGTACATTAGTCGGATCGGTATCGCGCTTGATTTCGATCACGACGCGCATTCCTTCCCTGTCGCTTTCATCTCGCAAATCGGCGATGCCTTCAATTTTACCCCCATTGACGAGATCGGCGATCTTCTCGATCCAGGCGGCTTTATTTACCTGATAGGGAAGTTCGGTGACAATCAGCGAATCTCGACGTTTCTTCGATTTGATCAGTTTCGCTTTCTCACTTGCGACTTCCACATGGGAAATCCCGCGTACTGTGATAATCCCTTTGCCAGTGCGATAAGCATCGTGGATACCTTCGATCCCCATAATCTCGCCACCTGTGGGAAAATCAGGGCCAGGGATTAATTCCCACAATTTAGCATCGGGTAAATCCGGTTTATCAATTAAAGCGATCGCACCGTCCAGAATTTCACCGATATGATGGGGCGGGATATTCGTCGCCATCCCTACCGCAATTCCACTACAGCCATTGATTAACAGGATCGGCACCTGAGCAGGTAAAACAGTCGGCTCCTGTTGCGAGTTGTCAAAATTTCCTGAAAAATCAACCGTCGCTGTACTAATTTCGCTCAGTAGAGCCTCATGAGCGATCGGAGCTAACCGCGTCTCCGTATACCGCATCGCTGCTGGCGGATCGTTGTCCACCGAGCCAAAATTTCCGTGTCCACCCAAGAGGGGATAACGGGTTGAAAATTCCTGAACGAGTCTAACTAAGGCATCATAGACCGATTGGTCGCCGTGGGGATGATATTTACCCAACACATCCCCAACCACACGAGCGCATTTCCGATAAGGACGATCTGGTGTCAATCCCAGCTCGTGCATCGCATAAATAATCCGCCGATGCACAGGCTTCAATCCATCCCGCACATCCGGCAATGCCCGTCCCACGATCACACTCATGGCGTATTCCAGGTAAGATGTCTGCATCTCCGAATGCAGGGAAATTGGAATAATTTTTTCTGTACCCAGCAGATCCAACTGTTTTACCATGAGTTCAAATGTCTATCTCGATCGCTTTAGTTAATCCTCAGTCTGCCACAAACTGTTCGCAATCGGGTTAGACTGTGAAATAATAATACATGATTACTAAGAAAGGGGATAGGGGTTAGGGGTTAGGGAACAGGGGGCAGAACGCTTGCGTTCTCTCTGTCTTTCAATCCCTATTCCTTATTCCTTATTCCCTATCCCCTATTCCCTATTCCCTATTCCCTATTCCCTATCCCCTAGCTGGAGCCTTAGTAATAAAATCTCTAATCCTCGGAGTCTGAATCAACTTACGGGTGTCATTGAGCAGTTTTTCGCCCCAGAGGTTTTCTTTGAGGTATTGGATGTTGGCGTAGCGACTGTCGAGGACGATCGCTTTTTCGGCGGTGGTAAAGGCTTCGGCTTGTTTACCTTGAGCAAATAGGGCAACAGCGATCGCTAGAGTTGGTTCAGCGGCTTTCGGATCGATCGACAGTGCTCTTTGCCAGTTTTGAATCGCACCGTTTACATCGCCCCTTTCATAGCTAACTAGACCAATATTATTGATTGCTGGCCAGAATTTGGGATCTTTTTTGACCGCTTTTTCGTATTGAGCGATCGCATCTGGATACTTGTTCGACTTGTAATAAGCATTCCCTAAATCAAACAGGGCACTATTATTATCTGGCTTGATTCTTAGTCCAGCATTAATGGTTTCGATCGCTTGTGGGTTATCACCTTTTTGAAAATAGGCTGACCCTAGCATGAATAGTACATCTGGATCTTGGGGCTTGATTGCTTTAGCTTGCTGGAGTGCATCGATCCCTTTTTGATACTTTTGAGTTTGGACATATAAGGTACCCAAAAATAACCAAGCTTCATGATTTTGGGGTGCTAATTGAGTTGCCAATGCTACGCGAGGAATCGCCTGTTCATATTGTTGAAATTGCACCAAACCTGCGGCTTGTCGTAAGAGACTTTTACTAGTTTCGGTGAGGGATTGGGGATCTTGCTTGGGGGTATATGGTAGTATGGCTTGGCTATAAGTTGCAGTTGGTATACTCACAATCCCTAGACAGGCGGTAAGTAGTAATAAATAAATCCGTTTGGGCACAATAAATATAGGGTTTAGGTAGATAGGAGGAAATCGATAGATTTTGAAAGCATCAAACCTCTCAATTTAGGTTGACGATCGTAGTGCTTTCCGGTTCCATCATAGGACAGATACTATCGCAATTTTTGATGGAGCAATAGCGTCAATTTAAAGGAACCGATTCAGAAGACTCTCCAGATCGACGGATTTACTCCCTTCCCACCCAAAAAACAGACGGTGTTGATTCACCATTCACCTCTACACTAGATGTCTAATTTTTCACGAGGAAGGGAGTAAGTAGAGATTTTACTACCGATCGATATGACTTTTGACACTAGCAATCCTTTGTAGAGACGAGTTAAAATAAATGTAAATAAACGTAACAAATACTATTCGCCAGTCATTCCTCTGTAAATCAGCTAGCCATGAGTTCCCATGCAACTATCCCTACTCAAAAATCTTAAACATCCGTTTCCTGTTGTAGTAGGTATTGCAGCAGCGACGATTGGTGTAATCGCACTAGGAAGTCTTGCCATAACGCAATTCAAGCCAGCCCCTAAAATCGATCTCGAACGCTACACTGTCCCAGCAAAAGCCCAAGATTTGACCGATCAAATCATGGCTAGTGGTAGTATTATTCCGTTTCAGACTGCAAATCTCAGCCCGAAGACATCTGGTAGAGTTGCTCAAATGTTTGTCGAACAAGGAGATCGGGTGATTCAGGGGCAAAAAATCGCCCAGATGGAGAATGCGGAAGTTCAAGCTGGGTTTGCCCAAGCTCAAGCGAATGTCCAGCAAGCCCAGGCTAATTTGAACAAGGCTAAAAATGGCACGCGAACCGAAGAAATCACTCAAGCCCAAGCTAGACTAAACCAAGCCCAAGCCAATCTGAATAAGGCTAAAAATGGCAATCGTCCCGAAGAAACCGCCCAGGTGCAGGCAAAATTAGCCCAGGCTCAGGCAAATCTAAATTTAACTAAATCCATAGCTCCCCAGCAAATCGAACAGGCTCAGGCCCAAGTTTCCGCTGCTACAGCGAAGCTTAAACTCGCCAAAGCCCAGATCGATCGCTATCGATCGCTAAAACAGTCAGGAGCAATCGCTCAAGATAAACTCGATCAAGCAACATCTGACTATCAGACAGCCAGAGCTAATCTGCTGGAGACTCAACAAAAACTGTTGCAGGTACGAAATAATAGTCAATCTGAGCTGAGTCAACGCCAAGCTGTTGTCAGCGAAGTTCAACAATCTCTGCGCCAGTCACAACTCGGTAGTCGATCGGAAGATGTCGCTAGTTTAGCCGCCCAAGTAGCCCAAGCTCAAGCAGCATTTCAACAGGCAAAAAATGGCAGTCGCCCTGAAGAAATTGCCCAATTAACCGCAGCAGTAGCGGTTGCCAATGCTCAATTACAATCAGCTCGATCGCAATTATTAGATTCGACAGTTATTGCTCCTTTTGCGGGATTAATTACCCAAAGATATGCCAGTGTTGGTGCCTTTGTCACTCCCACCACTTCCGCTTCAACTAGTACATCAGCCACCTCTACTTCGATTGTCGCCCTCGCCAAAGATATGGAAGTCAAAGCGAAAGTACCAGAAGTAGATATTGGCAAAATCAAAGTTGGTCAAAAGGTCGTAGTAACTGCGGA
>CASBPY010000262.1 GCA_949127675.1 Synechococcales cyanobacterium PMM_0072 | reverse complement strand
CGATCACCTAGTTTGAGGCTCTGTTATTGAGAATATGATTTGATCGATATTTAATAATGTTTGTCCAAAAGTATACCTAGAGACGATCTCGCTCAAACTTTTTAGACCTGAATCCTTACAAACATACTCATTTTGGTTGAGTGAGTTGGGTTGTTTCCTGAAGGAAAGGCTCCGCCAACATTTTCAACCCAACCTACAGATCTATTCACCATTCACAATCCATCATTCACTAATTAAGTTGTTCACCCAAACCACCGCCATACATCCCTGCTCTGCGATAGTGTGGCTCAATGCTGATTAGATCTTCAATATTTCGCTCGATCGTATTGCAAATCATATCAAGTGGTAAATCATTAGGATCTGTACCAAATGGATTTTCGATTTCGACACCAATTGCCTCGATCCCAAATAGAGTAAAACTCACTAAAGCTACCACTGGAGCTGTCCACCATTTCAGTTCATCAACAACTTGAAAGGGTAGTAACAAACAATAAATCAGTAACAATTGTTTGAGATGAATCACATAAGCCAAGGGAATTGGTGTTCTGAGGATGCGTTCACAAGCTCCGAGCATATCCACTAGCCCATTCAAGATACTTTGTAATTCATTCATCTGGTATGAACTAAGTTGACTTTGTTCATGTTTTGCCTGAAGATAGTCACTAATCCAAAACGCTATTTCTAGGGGTGGATTATTCATTACTTGCAGCTTGGTAAATTGCACGGGCGAGACTAGTTCCGCCAATCTATCATTAACTGGCTGTGATCGCAAATGCAATTTAGTCGCGACGGCAAATGCCACCAATAGCTTTAATATTTCCTCTTTTTCGTATCGATGAATCGGATCTACTTCGACAATAGCTACCCAGATTAGTCTAGCTAAGTTACGAATATTATTAATGATCGATCCCCAAGCTTTGCGCCCTTCCCAAAATCGCTCGTAAGCAGTATTTGTCCGAAAGACTAATAACAAACCCAGGACAATACTCGGAACTACGCCCCCCAATGCTTTGGCACCAACAGGTATTTGATAAAAAGCTAAAACTGAGATAAATAGCCCAAAAGCTCCGCACACCATGACTCGACTAGCGATCGTTGGAATGACCGAACCTTGAACTTGGAAGGCAATTTTAAACCAGTTTTTTTGTTCTATATTCATAAATTAAAATTGGTTATTTTCGGCGGCGATGACATCTTGGGCTTGACGGTGTTTTCCGTCAATTACGGCACTGACAGTCATATCACCCATGAGATTGATCGCGGTGCGACATCGATCGAGAAGCCAGTCTACCGTAATTAGGATCGCAATGTACTCATTCGGTAGCCCCACGGAGCTAAATACCAGCGTCATCGTCACTAACCCCGCTTCAGGGATGCCTGCCGCCCCCACAGATACCACAATCGAAGTCAAAATGACGATGAATTGCTGTAGCGACAACCATAATGCACCAATTACTTGCCTCTAAATTGAATTCAAGAATCGATCCGCCGCCAATAGATGTTGCTGTTGTTTCTCTGGAGTCATCTTATCAAAAGTTCTGATCAACATCCCCAATCGAGGATTACTCAAAAAGAAATCTCGATGGACGTGCATAAACCGCCAAAACAATCCATCCCAAATCGGTTGCCAATCACCTTTTTTGAAGTTGCTCATCTTCATCAAGTAATTGCTGCCGCTAATATAAGGCTTGGTACACATCCCACCCCCATCGGCAAATTGACTCATGGCATATACATTGGGCACCATCACCCAATCGTATGCATCCACAAACATTTCCATAAACCAGCGATACACCTCGTCAGGATCAAATTCACACAGCAGCATAAAATTCCCCACTACCATTAGCCGCTCGATGTGATGGCAATAACCACTCTCGATCGTTTTCTTAATCGTCCCATCCAGGGGTAAAATTCCGGTAGTACCATTCCAGAAACTCTCAGGTATCTGCTTGGTAAAGCCCCAATAGTTCCGTGTCCGCTGGCTCCTACCCCGCCGTGCATAGGTAATCCGAATAAACTCCCGCCAGCCCATAATCTGCCGAATGAAGCCTTCGAGACTATTTAAGGGCACTTCATGGATTCTTGCCAAGGCTGCATCGATGATCTGTCGGGGCGACAACAATCCAATATTTAATAACGGCGACAGTACTGAGTGATGCAAAATCGTTTCTTCCAGCACCAGCGCATCTTCATAAGCCCCAAAATCAGCAAACCGCACAGTTAGAAAATCCTCTAGCCAAGCATCTGCTTCTGCGTAGGTAGTCGGATAAAATCCGGCGGCAAATGGCTGTGCTACTGAACCATAATTCGCTCCAAAGTGCTGACGAATATAAGTCTGAGCTTCCCGTACATACTCATTTAATCTAGGTAAATTGACCACTGGAGCCGATCGATCCTTGGGGAATTTGAGCCGATTCTCTACATCAAAAGTCCACTGTCCCCCCACAGGTTTGCCCGCAGGATCGAGTAAGATCTGGTGATGCTTGCGTCGATCGATATAAAAATCAGTCTGCTTATAGCTCTTGCGCTGATCGAAAAAATCCGCAACAGCGGCAGGATGTTCGAGAAAATTGGGCGAGGGATATTCCCGTAGCCCAATCCCCTGAGCTACCGATCCCGCCACTAGTCTTTGCTGGAGCCAATCATCCACCACCTCGGCATAGTGTAACTCACCGATTCCCTCACTGGCGATCGATACCAATAGTTTCCGCACGTCACAATCTGCGCTCGTCGCTGGAATATACCGCAGCTCATAGCCTTGCTGGATTAGATAGTCAGCATACATCCGCATCGTCGATCGATGCAACAACAATTTTTGCTGATGAAACCGATATTGATGAAAAAATAACCACTCTTCTAGCAGATAAACTATTCTCCCAGGCATCAAAGCTGGATGTTCACGAAAAAGTTGATGGGGGAAAACAATACTCGCGATGCTGGACATGGTGATTGCACTTTACCTTAGTGTAGCTAATCCGGTTGTGGCAATCGACTCACATCTTGCATCAGTTCAAATACTATTGCTTGGTATGGATCTAGGGTACCCACAAGGGGCACCCCTACAGCTTAATTGTGTAGGGGTGCCCCTTGTGGGTACCCTAAGGTCTACGATTTTACTAATTTAGTAAATTACTCCGAATAGAATGTACGATTAACGACGAGCTTGCAATACTGAGATCGCCCGTTGGTATTGCGGATCTTGCTTGCTGCCCATCAAGGTTGGGGATTCAGATAAGTTACGTTGATCCATGCTATTTAGATCCACCTTGATGTCTGGGGTGACACCTTTGTGCCCGATATCAGTACCATTTGGGGTGTAGTAGTGGGCGACTGTCACCGCCATTCCCGAACCATCGGAGAGAGAGTGGACAGACTGAACTAGAGCTTTGCCAAATGTCTGAGCACCGACAATTTGGGCGCGGCGGTTGTCTTTGAGTGCGCCTGCGAGAATCTCGCTGGCACTAGCGGAGTTACCATCCACCAAAACAGCCATTGGGAGCTGAGTTAAAGCACCCTGTACCGCCCGAAAATCTTCGTTACCACCTTTGCGATCGACAGTCTTGACGATCGTTCCATTGTCCATCCACATCCGCGCGATTTCTACGCTAGCTTGGAGCAGTCCACCAGGATTGCCACGCATGTCGAGCACGTAAGCATTCACCTGTTTACGATTGAGATCCTTGATCGCTTTTTCCATCTGCTCGGCAGAGTGGGAACTAAATTCCGATAGACGGATATAACCAACTTTTAGTTTTCCTTCCTGCTTGACTTCAGAGAATACTGAAGCTACTTCGATTTGGGCGCGAGTGAGCGGAATATCAAATGGCAGTTTGCCACTACGGGCAATTTTGAGGGTAATCGATTTGCCAATTTCCCCGCGAATCAGGCTGATTGCCCCGTCGAGTGTCATATTCTGAGTGGACTTGCCATCGATCGCGATGATCGCATCTCCAGCCTTGATTCCAGCCTTAAATGCTGGGGAATTATCGATCGCCTCAGCAACAAGTAACTGCTTTGTCTGAGGATTGGCTTCTAATTTGATCCCCACGCCAGACATCTCGCCACTGGTTTGATTATTGAGGGATTGAAACTGCTGTGGATCCAGGAAGCGGGTGTAAGGATCACCCAATTTTCGGAGGGTCGATCGAATGGCAATATGTGCCTCCTGACGGCTGCTATAATTGCGTTTGAGTAGTTCCATCCGAGTTTTCTGCCAGTCTAACCGATTGAATGTCCCATCTACATATTCCCGATTGACGATCTGCCAAACTTCGTCCACAACTGCTTTTGGGCTATCTTTAAAAGAGGCAACGGCGGAGCTAGCCGCAAGGGGCAACAATGTTGCCAAAAATGCTCCTGTAAACATGGCTCCACGCAAAACTAGTTGATGTTGCCAAATAGATCGAGCCGTCGATGGTTGAGTCATATTGAAGATAATGGCAGTTCTTGGAGGTGATTAGTTAAGACGTTGACGATCGCCAAATTGAGCCGATTGATGCAAAAGCTGGATGTACTTATTAGCTAATTTAACTCGATCGTTAAGTTGGTGCTCTAGATAATAGGCGTTACTTCAACATTTGTCAGTAAACTTATTAAACTGTAACTTTAGGAAATGAATGGTGGATGGTGGACGGTGAATTAAGATTGTCTATTGCTGGAATCAAAAAGGATTGTGTGAACAATTTTAATCAATAGAATCAAAATTGTCATTGATCTGCTCAAGCTTAAATTGGGATCATTGGAATCCGATCGAGATCATGACTAGTAAATGTATCAGTAGATGCCAAATCTAGATCATTGCGGCCACATCGAGCGGCAAAATTGCATCGATCACACAAACCTTTGGACGCGGATACTTGGGGGAAAGGTTCCCGCAGGTGTTGATAAGCATCGAGCCAATCCGTGAGTTTAGCTAATAATTCCAGCAGATCTGTTTTGGTTTGGTTGTGTTGCTTGAGAGTATAACTAATCTTGACTGATTTGGGCTGTGGTGTAGACTGGATAAACCAATATGTAAAAGCAATCTGCTTGGGAACGTAATTGCTAGTTTCAGCCAATATGTAGAGATAGAGTCGCGTTTGCCATTCGAGATCTAAATCTTTTTTGTATTTAGGTAGTGGATAGGTTTTCCAGTCAATAATATCGGCTCGATCAGGGTGTAAGATTACCAAATCATAGATAGCCGTAAATAGGTAATCACCTAGCTCTAATGTGCGGACATGCTCACTTTCGCGCCAAGATTGAGGATCTGACTCAAATAGGGCAGGTGCTGCTTGGAGCATCGCTTGTACCCAAGTATTAAGCTGGGGGGAACGGGCTAAGATTGGCTCGATCGGTAGTCCCAATTCCCGCTGGTGCATCAATAAGTGAAAGTCACTACCCAACTGAGTTTTGACCTGTTGAGCTGGGTTAATGGGCAACGTCAATCGATCGAAATAAGTATGCTCAAACTGACGCGGACAAGCTTCGAGAATTTTCAGATGTCGTTGAGATATTCGCAACACGGGAATTAAGCTTTAGGCTGTGGGTTTTAGGCTTTAGTCAAGACAAAAATACTGCCTTCATTACCGCGACTGATCCGCAGGGATTCGTCGAGATAGGTGACTTCCAGCCATGCTGGTGCTCGATCTGGTTTGCGATTAATGGGTAGATCGATCGCGGTGAATTTTTGACCATTTTCAATGGCGGTAATTAACCTGTCGGGGGTGGAATAGTCCATCAGCTTTTGTAAGCCGATTACCGATCGATTAAATTCGACATTTATCCGCGATTCACTAGTTGGTGTAAACTTGGCGACGATCGATACAATCCCATTCAAGCCAGGAATCACACTGCTAACTTCAGCAATATTATAAACCGCACTAGTCATCGGTCGAATACACTGATAAATCGTACCGAGTTTAACCAGGGGAAACTTATCAATACCCAATAAACTTTGGCTACTAGTATAGAGCAATCGCCAATCACCAGCTAATAGATCGATCGCCGTTGTCAACGGGCGGGGATGGGGATTGCGCGACTCTAATACGGTAACTGTCGCCAGAATCGCTTGCTTTTCGAGCGGAGTAGCCAAGATGCCGCGATCTTTGCTGGCGATCTCTGCAAGTAGTTGAGCTTTGAGCATAAAAATTCCTGATTGATTGTTGGCAGTGAAAAATTGTGAAATTCAGTGTCGTTTATTTCAAAAATGCTCTCTATTCCCTGTTCTCTATCCCCTATCCCCTGACTTTTGAAGGAAGTCTAATGATAAACTATGAGAACTTGCAAGCTTAATCGATTCACTATGTCTAATAACCTCGATACTCTCGATCTTGATGCCCTAGACGCATTTGTCAATCCAGCGTTGAAACAACAAAATCGCTACGAACCAGCACCTGTAATTGCTGTCCAACGGAATACCTCCATTTTAGAGTGGCTAGAATCACAAGGGAGATTGATCGATCGAGACGAACGGGATCCAGCCGTATCAGCCCTAGATCAACCAAATCTAGAAGAAGAATTATTTGAAGACGATAATAGCTACCAAGAAGAAGAAAGCGACGATGCTGATGATAGCGACGACGACTAGATCCTCAAACCACCACAATTAATTTGCAGATGGAAGTAGTTATAAAATTGGTTCGGAGGCAATAAGATGAAGGATCAATCAGCGTCTGTCAAGGGTTTGAATCCGACGGGGACTGGATTACTGATTTTGCTAGCAGCGATCCTGACTGGAGCGATCATCTGGCTGGACTGGCAAAATGGCAGCAGTCTGAGAAGATCTCTGCTAGTGCCATTTTTGGTGTCCACAATGGTGGTCGGGACGATTGGTTATCGCGCGATTCCCATGCTCAAGCAGTTGAAAATGGGTCAGTTCATTCGCGAGGATGGCCCCCAGGCACATCTCAAAAAAGCTGGAACACCTACGATGGGCGGCATCTTTGTTGTCCCTGTCGGGATACTGCTGGGAGTGATTGGATCGCAATTTAATCCCGATGCGATCGCCGTAGCTATAGCTAGTTTAGGTTATCTAGCGATCGGTTGTGTGGATGATTGGAAAAGTTTGAGCAACGGTCAAAATGAAGGTCTGACACCCAAGGGTAAATTATTATTGCAAGCTACGATTGCGATCGCTTTTTGTGGCTGGGCGTTTTATAGTAGGGGCGATGCAATTACTACCATTCATTTGCCTTTCAATCTATTTTTGCCAGTAGGCTTAATGTTCTGGGGACTAGCGATCTTTACACTACTAGCCGAGAGCAATGCTACCAATCTCACCGATGGTGTAGATGGATTAGCTGGTGGTACTGGTGCTATTGCCTTCGCGGGTTTAGCGGCAATTATTTCCCCCAAAGAGCCTGAATTAGCAGTCTTTTGTATCTGTCTTAGTGGTGCCTATCTCGGCTTTGTGATCCACAATCGCAACAAGGCAAAGGTGTTCATGGGCGACACGGGTTCCCTCGCTATGGGTGGTGCCCTCGCTGCTGTCGCAATCATAACTGAAAATATTTGTCCGTTGCTGATTATTAGTGGAATTTTTGCGATCGAAGCCTTATCCGTTACCCTCCAAGTTGGTTATTACAAAGCCACCAAAGACGCTAACGGTAAGGGTAAGCGATTATTTAAAATGGCTCCGATTCATCATCATTTAGAATTGAGTGGTTGGACAGAAACTCAAGTAGTCGGGATGTTTTATGCGATCGAATCAATCTTAGTCATGATTGCCTTTGCAGTAAGATGAACCGAGATCTTGCTCTAATGCATAGATTTAATTACAGCGATCACCAGTGGGTACCCATGAAGGGCACCCCTACATAATTAATCTGTAGGGGTGCCCTTCATGGGTACCCTCAGATCTCCGCAGCAACGCAAACATTACAAACATGGCAGCATCCCATCTCGATCGAGCTAAAGCCGCAGTAGACAATGGAAACTGGTCGATCGCGATCGATCAGCTTCAGCACCTATCGATCGACCAAATCGTCCACAACGAGAAAGTTCTAGATATCACACTCCAAATCCTGATCCAAGGTGATTTTGATCAACAATGGGAGATCGCCAAAATCATCCCCAAACTAGGCTATATTGCCATCCAACCACTATTAGATCTGCTTAATGATGACGACATTGATTTAGAAGATCGGTGGGTTATAGCCAGGATTTTGGGAGAGTTTGATCAGCCCCAAGTAGTCACTGCCCTGATCGAATTAATTCAGCCGCAGGAAGATCTGGAATTAACTGAAATCGCCACCAGTGCCTTGACTAAAATTGGTGTCCCCGCGATCTCGGCGTTAACAGATCTTTTAGCCACACCAGATCGTCATATTGCCATCGCCACCCTCGCGAAAATCCGTCACTCCAGAACAATCGAGCCATTAATCCAAGTTATCAACGATCCCAATCCGCAGCTTCGGAGTCTGGCTGTCGAAGCACTAGGGAGCTTTCACGATCCACGCATTCCACCGTTGCTACTAACCAAGCTCACTGATGTCGCGGCAACTGTCCGCAAAGCAGCCGTCACCGCCCTCTGTCTGCGGAGCGATTTAGCGGCTGAATTAGGTTTGAGTCAACATTTACGTCCCTTATTATTCGACCTCAATTTAGCCGTCTGTCAGGCAACCGCTTTGGGTTTAGCTCGATTACCCGATCTTCAAAACATCGAAATGCTCACAGCAGTATTATTAGCCCCACAGACACCCCTCGAACTGCAATCTTCAGTTATTCTGGCATTGGGCTGGATTGGGACTAAACCTGCGATCGATAGTCTGATTGCAGCTCTCCCACAGGCATCTATAAGTTTAGCTCCAGAAATTGTGATAGCGATCGGCAAAACAGATCGAGAGCGAGTCTATGCTAGCCAAATTCTCGTAAATTATTTACAGACAGCAAATCCATCCGCCACTATTATCAAGCAAGAAATAGCCACGGCACTAGGGAACCTGGGCAACACAGCTATTGTCTTAGATCTAAGACAGCTCCTCGATGATCCAGATGATCGAGTCAAACTATATGCAATCAATGCGATCTCCAAACTCTAAAATACCTGAGTGTAAAATATAACAAGTTAAATGGGTAATATAACTAGGACAGTAGTTGTATTCCAACTCAAAACTAGAGCTAGAAATTTTTAACAATGTCCAAACTTTCAACATCATTACTATCTACAGCCGGATTACTGCTTGTGACGACACTAGCGATCATTCCGACTAGACTTAATGCAGAGACTAAGGTACCAACACCAACAACAGTCACCAGCCCAGTACCAGCCATTGGTGGAACCGATTCCCTATCCAAGATAGCCGAGACTCGTCGAGTCGTAGTACCAGAACTGATCAAGCCATCAACTGAGGCAAGTATCGCTACTCCGAATAAACCAGTCACTAGTACTGCAATTCCGACTCCAGGTAAATCGACTAGTAATGCAATTCCTGCTACTACTCCCACTGCTCCAGGTAAATCGACTAGTAATGTAATTCCCGCTACTACTCCCACTGCTCCAGCGAAACCTGCTGTTGCAGCAACTAGCAAGCCACCAGCAGAAGAGCTTATCACTCTGACGCTCAAACTTAAACAAAAAAAAGTATTCGTTTACAAAGACGGTAAAGCCGTTGCCAATTATCCTGTTGCCATCGGCAAGAAAGGCTGGGAAACTCCCACGGGTGACTGGTATGTCATGGAAAAGATCACCAATCCAGGCTGGACTAGCTTTAAAAATGGTTCAGTTGTTGCTCCTGGGGCTAAAAGTCCTCTCGGCGAACGCTGGATTGGTTTCTGGACTGATGGTAAAGATATGATTGGGTTCCACGGTACCCCAGATGTGAAATCTATTGGTAAGGCTGTCTCTCACGGCTGCGTGCGGATGCATAACAAAGATGTCAAAGCACTATTCCCACTAGTCAAAGTCGGCACTACTGTTAAAGTAGTCAACGAGTAAATCTCCCCAAAAAAAAGAGTGGAAATTCAGTTTTCACTCTTTGGACTTTTATTCTACTTAAAATGGGGTTAGGCTACTCAACTCCTATAGCCATCTAGATGAAATTTAGAGCAATTCTGTTCCAATTCGGTAGAATCGACAGATTTTCTGTCCTAATACATCTGATCGCGCTGACATCTAACGAAAAAGGTGCTTTAGACTTTGCTGCTTTCAAATCCACCGAGCTATTCAAAGCCGCTAAAACTTCTCAAGAAAAGCAAGCCGCATCAGCACTATTCACTACTAGATTGGTTTAATTTGGACATCCAAATCTTTACTAATCGTAATGATGCTCTGCATTGGACAAGTCTGCCAATTGCCTGTAAATATTGGCTCAGATGCTAGAATTACTGAGTCTGGATAATCAACACTATTTTTAATCCAATATAAAGTCGGTACCGTCGCTCGGTGAGCGAAGCGCGAAGCAATCAATTGCTCGCCATCACTAATCACAATATTTGCGGAAATCGTCGTACCCTCCCGATCTACTAAGTCCCGTAAAATATGCAAAGTCCGCTGAAGTGCGGTTGCTAACGGTAGTTCAGGATGGGTATGGAGTTCATTGGAAAATAGCGCGAAGATATGTTCGGAATCAGTGGTACCATCGATCGATTGATAAATATGGTGATGTAATTTATCCCGAATTTGCTTGTACAAACCACTGCGGAATTTATCAATAAATCCATTGTGAATAAATAGTAATTTACCATCCCGAAACGGTTGGCAATTATTTAAACTAATACATTGTCCAGGCGTTGCACTACGGACATAGCTCAACATACAACCAGTTTCTACATATCGGCTCAGATAGGGTAGATTGATATCCGTCCAAATTGGTTGAGTATGTTTGTAAATAAACGGATCTGTTTGTTGGTGCGGGTGATACCAACCCAACCCAAAACCATCGGCATTGATAATCCCTGCGGTCATTTCACGGGGCTGATAGCTCTGAACGACTAATGAATGTTCTGGTTGAGCAATTAATCGATCGAGTGATTGGGGAATCCCCTGATAAGCGAGTAAACGGCACATTTGCAACTAACGAGCGGTAATTAGTGACTATAGCACCTCAGGGGCATTCCTATTTGCTCTGAGTTCATTCATCGCATATTCCCTAAATGTCTCCATGTCAGCCTGAAGTGTTGATTCTACCGCATTTCGCACAAAGTCATTGTTCATTAGTACTGCCAAAAATCCTGGCACTGCATAAGCCACCGTCAATTTGACAATAGTACTTTCCTTGCGATCGTAAAATCTAATTCCCCCTCGATTGGGCAATCCATCCACCGACTCCCACTGAATCAGTTGATTGGGGATCTCTTGCAAGCTCCGCGCCAACCAAGTAAACTCAAACGCCTTCACAGCTAGCTTCCACCGTGAGAGTTCCGGTGTGTCTTCGAGAATCTCAACTGATTCGATCCACTTAAAGTAACGCGGCATCAGTTCTAGATTTTGCCATAAGCTCCATACCAGATCGATCGGTGCAGCAACTTCAATTTGAACGCTATGTTCTAACCATTCGGACATAAGGGTAGGCTTTAGGGATTAGGGATTAGGCTTTAGCACGTAGGGTGGGCACTGCCCACCAGCTAGACTCCAATTAAGCTCTAGTTCTTAAACACTCGCTAATTGTGCTGCAGGATTTAACTTATCCGCACTAGCGAAAATTGCTTCAGCGGCTTGTTTGCCAGAAATCACGGCTCCTTCCATACTATCAATATAATCCTGTGCGGTGTAACTACCTGCAAGGAAGAAGTTGTCAACGGGCGTAGATTGAGTCGGGCGGAAGCGATCCATCCCTGGTTGTTCGCGATAGAGTGACTGAGCTAGTTTTACTACGTTCGACCAAGTAACATTTAATTCACTGCTAGAAGGGAATAAAGTATGAACTTGTTCGATGACGTGGGCAACGATATCCTCATTTTTCATCGGGATAAACTTCTCGCCAGGAGTCAGAACTACCTGTAGCAGGGAACCTTGACCTTCTTTATAAAAATCTGCGGGGCTAGTTAGAGCAAGATCGGCAAAGCAAGAGAAGTCGGCATCTGCACTGTAGAGCAGATTATCCATGCCAGCAGCATGATCTAGTTGATTCCGTTCGGCACTATCTTTTAGCTCAGTCACCCAACCATCAAACCGGAGCTGGACAGTAGCCACGGGGACGGCTGTGAGTTTGAAGATATTGTCAAAGAAGCTTAGACTCCGCCAATCGGCTGGGACAATTCGTTGAATCCCTGGTACATCGCAGGCGCAGACGTAGGCATCGGCTGTAATAGTTTCGATGGTATCACCATTGGCAATCTCAAATCCGGTGATGTGCAGGTTATCACCTTCACCTGTATACTTGATTTCGCGGAGTTGGTGGCGGGTATGAATTTTGGCACCCTTGGATTCCAAGTATGCGACGATCGGTTTGTGCAGATATTCAGCAGGTGAACCGATCAACATATTGAGTTTTGATGCTTCGGTTTTCGACGCAAACATCATAAAAATCGTCAGCATACATCGCGCTGAGATATTTTCGGTATCGATAAAGCCTAGTGCTAGAGCGATCGGATCCCACATCCGCCGCAAGCTATGATTATTACCACCATGAGATCGAAACCAATCGGCAAAGCTAATTCGATCGAGATCGCGAATCATCTTCATCGCCGTCTCATAGCTAACTAAGCCTGGGACAATCGGACTAGTCCCCAGTGCCAAAGCGTTGCGGAGCTTATCAACGATCGTTAATTGTTGGGTGGTGAAAAATGCCTTCAAGCCATGAAAAGGTGCGCCGAGAAAAAATCTGAAGTCTAACTTGCCAATATCACCGCCAGCATTGACGAAATTATGAACGTGTTCCTTGGGTAAGAAGATATCCACGGCACCAATGCGCTGCATTAGGGCAAAGAGATTGGCGTAGTTATTGAAAAAGACATGCAATCCCATCTCAATATGATTGCCGTCTGGATCGACCCAGCTACCGACCTTACCGCCAACAAAGGGGCGCGATTCAAAGATCTCTACCTCATGCCCAGCATCGACTAAATCGATGGCTGTAGTCATGCCTGCCAATCCCGCGCCAACAATTGCAACCCGCATATCTATTTTGTTATTTTTATATATCTTTACAGATTTTAAGATTTTTTGAGAGTTTGTGCATCGTCAATCTGTCGCGGTAGTTTGGCTACTTTAAATTGATCGCGATCGAGGGTTGCTATTTATCAGTAAGTGATGTTATATTAGTTGAGTTGAGAAAAACAACACATGACGCGGAGTAGAGCAGCCTGGTAGCTCGTCGGGCTCATAACCCGAAGGTCACTGGTTCAAATCCAGTCTCCGCTACCAATTT
>CASBPY010000261.1 GCA_949127675.1 Synechococcales cyanobacterium PMM_0072 | reverse complement strand
GCTTTCATGATTTGAACTGCACGGATGGTGGAAGTTGTAGGAACTCCTAATGCTGCGTAGGTTTCTTTCAAACCGTTTAAGCACCGATCGTCGAGTACGGATGCGTCACCTGCTAGGAGCGCATAAGTAACATAGCGAAGGACGATTTCGGCATCACGGAGGCAAGCTGCCATGCGACGGTTAGGGTAGCAGTTACCACCAGCTTGAATCAGTCCTTGATTTTCGCAAATCATGCCGGATACTGCGTCAGATACAGCGCAACTAGCGTTACTAGCGATCGCGTTTACTGCATCTAAGCGTTTGTTGCCTTCTGCGATGAAGCCTTTGAGGGCGTTTAGATCTGCACCACCGATGGCAGCGGTCTTAGCGTCTGCGGTAACAACCGCTCTGGAAAAAGAGTCAAGCATTGAAAAGCTCCACCTAGTTAGTGTTTAACAATTCCGTTCATACTAAACAATTTCGGATTTTACTTCTCTGGTTATGAGAATCTTCGCAACAATCCTTAATGAATTGGTGAATAGTGAATAGTGAATAGTGAATAGTATAAAGTCCCCTGCATTAAACTATGCAGGGGACTTTATAGGGGGTTGTGGTTTCTGATAGACAGAGCTTAGGTCGCTAAGTTGCTTGTGGCAAATGTATAAACACCATCCACCATCCACCATTCACCAATTACCGCCGAGGTACTAAATTCTGATAATCAATGTTGTAAGGTGAGATGGCTTGAGGTTGATTGCCGATCGCGCCGAGACTTTTTGCCATTGCTTTGAATAGATCTGGAGATCCGGCTTTGGGTTGCTTGTCTTGTGGGATATAGCTACGAACAGCAGCTTGCCAGGAAGCTTTGGGGAAGCCTAGTTTGCGACGATAGTAAGCATCGTAGCGAGGCGATTGGATGTTGAACGGCAGTTCGCTGGCACCGGAAGGGAGGACACGACGACGTTGGAATGGGACGATACTATCGCCGAAATTTTCCAAGTATTCTTCGCTATTGAGCAGGTCATTAATAAAGCCTGCACGACCTTTGGTACCGATCACGATCGACCAAGCAATTTTCTCAGCTTCGTTGTACACGTCCCGTCCTAGCACCTTCTGGATGCAGTGGGTGACGAATTTGTAGTTACTATTGAGGTTGTAGAAACTATTAGTAAAAGTATTGGATAAGCACAAGCCACGGATGAAGTCCCGCACGGTGATTTGACCACTTCGCAATTGGGATTCGAGGAATTTTTCCCGATCGGATGCAAAGGCATGAAAGAATATCTGACGATAAGCTGCTTCGATCAAGTCAGAAGTCTGACCAGATGAGAGCAAGTTATCAGTGGAAAATATTCTTGCTTGCTCGTCCCCAGGCACTTCATACCCTTTGACACGGGTATTTTGTGACGAGGGCGCGTATTCTAATAATGGAATAGCCATATATTTAAAGTTCTCTTCTTACGAAACTTTACAAATTTTTCTCATCATAGTCCCGATCCGGTGTCCACTTCTGACCCTGAGCCGAAAACATTACATTCCTTAATTTTCGCTCAACCCCGCAACCATCAACTGTCCCATTATTTCAATCTGCACCACTTTGGCTCACTTTAACGCTGTAATTATCAACCCTCAATTATCAATTATCAACTAATTTACCATCCATCATCCGTCAGCAAATCTGGTAATCGCAACTTGGGGAACCGATAAAAAGTATCCCCATCCTCTTCAACCTCTGGAATACCGTCTAACAATCGAATTTGTCGATCGAGAAAGGTTTTAGCTGTCTGACTACTGACTTGAGAAATCGCCATCAACTGAATTAACGAAATACAACTATCCTGCTGTCGGAGTAATTGATAGAAAGCTGACTCTAGTCGTTTCTGTTGATTTGATCTGGAAATAAATACTGCTATTGCTACACCGCAACCTAAGAGGATCGGTAATTCAATCAAGCCCATAATGCTAAATAGTTGGAGATCGACCACATAGAGCAAGTATAGCGACTTTGGGGCAAAATCACGGATAATGGCATTGACTAATTCAAATTATTTCACCCTGCTCAATTCCTATTCTCTAGTGTCTCGTTGTGGATGAACATCCTTCTCTAAACATTGCCGTTGCACGTCTAGATGCGACTGGGTTGGACAATTACACGGTCTGGGTGGTCAAAGCACCATATCCCGGTGGCTATGTGATTGAAAATTGTCGCTGGACGATCGATCTTTCCCAAATTTGGCTGGGATGGCAAGAATTATTTAGTCCTGGAAGCAAGCCCTATTGTCTACCCTGCCACCAACATTCAACCATTCCCAATTTAGATTTAGCGGCTGTTAGTCCGGTGGAGGTACCCCACCTGAATAGTTATAGTGCAAATCTGATGCAGTATTTGGGACTGAATTTGTGGCAGTGGTTATTTTCGAGGCAAGTAGGAAATGCTTTTGCCTATAGTCAAGGTATGGCAATTGGTCAAGGTAAAATGCTCCGAATCCGCCTGGAAATCCGCGATCCAGAGTGTACCTCATTACCGTGGGAGATCGTCCAGCCACAGCTTGGTAAGCCCGCAATCTCGCTTGATCGACAGGTCTTATTTAGCCGGACAAATAGCGATGTCGATCCCTTACCTACTCAGCGATTGGATCGATCGATCAAAATCTTACTAGTCTTGGGTCAAAATATCCCTGGCAGTCCCCAGCTCGATCTTCAGCAAGAATCAGCAACTATCGCCCAAGTTTTGCAGAATCAGATTCCTAGTCAGTTCAATCCTCCTAATCATCTTAATCCAGCCGTTTGTAGTGTGGATACGTTGATTCAACCAACTCCTGCCGAACTGATTGCCAAGCTGGAGAGTCAGCCGTACAATCTATTTTTCTATGCTGGGCATGGGCTACCTGCGCCCGATGGCGGATTGTTAATGCTCAATGATCTGGGCGGGATTAATGGGACAGAATTGGCGCAGTTACTGGTGCGATGTCGAGTCAAATTGGCTGTATTCAATTCTTGTTGGGGCGCACAGCCTTATTATCACCAACAGCAAGCTGTGCCCCGTAGTAGTTTAGCCGAAGTGTTGCTCCATTATGGTGTACCAGCGGTATTGGCAATGCGAGACACGATTGCGGATCGGGAGGCTCTGAGCTTCATTCAGGCATTTACCCAGGCTCTTACCGATCGAATGAGTATCGATCGAGCTGTTGCCACAGCCAGACAACAATTGCTGATTCTGTATAAGTTCAATCAACCCGCCTGGACGCTACCAATTCTCTATATGCATCCAGAGTTTGATGGTGAATTAATTCAGCCATTGACTCAAGCTGTTACCGAAATTCCCTCGATTCCCCAAGTTATGCCGACCGCATATATTCGATCGGTTGGGTTTGAGAATCAGCCTGATTGTCGGATCGATCGAGGGTTGATGCGAGTTGGTAGATGGACTGATAATGATCTGGTGATCATTGAACCGTGGATCTCCAAATATCATGCAGAAATCTTCTATCGATCGATCTCCAAGACAGATATTATGAGCGGTGTTTATTATCTGCGTGATTCATCTCGCTTTGGCAGTTATGTACTTGATGTTGATGGTAACTGGCGAAAAATTCATGCTCAAGAATTTCCCTTGGAATCAGGAATGCAAATTAAATTTGGCAGTGAACAAGGACAGATTTTAGAATTTAGAATCGGTTAATTAATTGATATGTGACCAATCTCCCGCTTGACTAATCCATTTGTACAAGGCATTATTCAGATCCAACAATTATAACTATATGCAAGAAAGTATCCTGACAACACTAGTATTACCGATCGCTCTAGCAATGATTATGTTAGGGCTGGGATTATCACTCAAAAGTGATGATTTTTTTAGGATTTTCAAATATCCAAAAGCTGTAACAATCGGCTTAATCGG
>CASBPY010000260.1 GCA_949127675.1 Synechococcales cyanobacterium PMM_0072 | reverse complement strand
TCCTCACCCTTCCCCTTCTCCCCTCCCTCCTCCACCTGGCATCTATTCGCGAGTTACACAATCAGCTTGTTACAAAACAAAGATCGGCAGTAGAAATCGCCACAGAGGCGATCGAGCGAGTGGAACAACTTGAACCTAAACTCCGTAGTTTCCTCTGCACCACCCCGACGCAAGCCCTCGCACAAGCCCGATTGGTAGATGCCAAAATTGCCGCAGGGGAAGAAATTGGACTCTTGGCTGGGATTCCGATCGCGCTTAAGGATAATATGTGTACTCAGGGGATTGCAACTACCTGTGGTTCCAAAATGCTTGAAGGATTTGTGCCGCCTTATGAGTCTACCGTCACCCAGAAACTCAAAGATATCGGTGCGGTATCGCTAGGGAAAACTAACCTCGACGAGTTTGCGATGGGCAGCTCCACTGAAAATTCGGCTTATCAAGTCACTGCCAATCCTTGGGATCTAGAGCGAGTACCAGGCGGATCTTCCGGTGGTTCGGCGGCGGCTGTAGCAGGGTCAGAATGCGTTGTATCTCTTGGTTCTGATACTGGCGGCTCCATCCGTCAACCAGCTTCTTTCTGTGGCGTGGTGGGGCTAAAACCGACCTATGGACTGGTATCGAGATTTGGACTAGTTGCCTATGCGTCATCACTAGATCAAATCGGCCCATTTGCCCGTACAGTTGAGGATGCAGCAATCTTACTCGAAGCGATCGTCGGTTACGATCCCAAAGATTCTACCAGTCTCAAAGTCGAGACTCCCAAGTACTCTCAGTTACTCACTCCCGACTTACCAAAAGGTCTAAAAATCGGGATTATTACCGAAACTTTTGGCGAAGGTTTGGATCCTCAAGTCGCTGAATCAGTGCGCCAATCGATCGAACATTTTCGCGCCCTCGGTGCTGAAATTCAAGAGATTTCCTGCCCTCGGTTCCGCTATGGTTTACCCACCTATTACGTGATCGCCCCTTCGGAAGCATCGGCGAACTTAGCTCGCTATGATGGCGTGAAATATGGTTTCCGTGCCGAAGCTGACAACTTAATGTCGATGTACACCAAAACTAGAGCAGCCGGATTTGGTGCAGAAGTCAAACGCCGAATAATGCTCGGTACCTATGCACTTTCCGCGGGTTATTACGATGCATATTATCTCAAGGCACAGAAAGTACGCACCTTAATCAAGCAAGATTTTGAAGCGGCTTTCAGTCAAGTAGATATTCTGATTACCCCCACTGCTCCGACAACTGCGTTCAAAGCTGGCGAAAAAACAGCCGATCCTTTGAGCATGTATCTCTCGGACTTGATGACGATTCCCGTCAATCTGGCTGGATTACCAGGGATTAGTATCCCTTGTGGTTTTGATGATAAAGGAATGCCGATCGGTTTGCAATTAATTAGCAACGTGCTGCGCGAGGATATCTTGCTCCAAGTCGCCCATGTCTATGAGCAATCTACAGAATGGCACAAGCGATCACCGCAGTTTTGACCTAAAAATGCTTGAAGCCCGAATGTAAATCAAGCTGGATCGTTGGATATTGACCAGTACCATCAACTAAGAGAATATCTGTCGATCGAGTAATCTTACCGATAATTGCCGCACCTGTGCCAATTCGATCGACTAATTCCAGGGCAATTGGTTGAGGTAGACACAACACTAGTTCAAAATCTTCCCCACCGTACAGAGCCGATGATAGAGCTGTATCTGGAAACATTTGGGTTAGGGCTGGCGAGATTGGTAAACTAGCACGAAAGACGGTAGCTCCTACTCTACTCGATCGACAGATCTGGATGATCGCATCGGCTAATCCGTCGCTGCTATCCATCCCTGAGATTGAGAAAATCTGACTTGAATTCAATCTCAATCGATCGAGAATTGGCAACAGATCCAGTCGGGGTTGAGGGCGTTGATGGGCGGTAATTAATCTTTGTCGATGCGCCTGTAAATCAGTTGTATCGACAAACTTGCTGACATCTCGACATAGTTCAGGATCTAGTAGCAACTGTAGTCCAGCGTGAGAGTCACCATGATAGCCCGTCACGACGATCGCATCGTCAATTTGGGCAGTCGATCGAGCAATCACCCGATCTGCGCCTACTGCACCCAGAGCGGTAATCGCTACCGTAGTCACACTCGATCGAGTTAAATCTCCCCCAACTATCCCTGTTCCATATCGCTCCAAACAAGCCTGCATTCCCGCGTAAAGCTGCTCCAACCACACCACAGGTAGATTCGCAGGTAAACTCAACCCCACAGTGATTCCCAACGGTACAGCACCCATTGCCGCCAGATCTGATAAATTAGCCGTAACAGATCGCCACCCGACATCAAAAGGAGTGGTAGTTTGATCGCTAAAATGTACCCCATCCACTAAAACATCCGTAGTCACCACCAGTTCACAACCTGCTGGTGGATGCAAAATTGCCCCATCATCACCGATTGTATTTGGCAGACAATAGGGCTGAATTAACTTTAATAATCCTTGTTCGCCGAGATGGCTAATTAGCATTTCGCTAGTGTATCACTCGATCGTTTCTCGAAGATTAGCATATTAGCACTACCCAATAATTGAAGTAACATTTGCTTCAATCTTAAAGATCAAATCATCATAATCCTTGTCGCCGCCACCCCAAGTATCTTCAAACCCAAACTTATTCGCACCAAAAGACTTGATATGGTCGAATCCATCGGCGTTAGCTGCGACATAATTGAAGTAAACGTGCGGCGTAGTTTTGGGATCTAAACTATTTAAAACTTGATCGACAGTACCATTTGCAACTACAAATGGTGCGTAGATATAGCCACCATCGAGATTCTGAGCAGAAATGCCATCTCGATCGAACTCTACACCCCGATTTAGCTCCTTACTGCGTTGCAATGCTGCGGTCATGTAGCCAGTATCCCCTGGATTGAGATTACCAATTTTGCCAGAGACATCATCGACACGATATAGTCCCGCGTAGTTGTGATAGCTAGCTTGAGCACTAACTTCAGTAAATTTGGCATTGATAGTTCCAAGTGTCAAGCTTGGAGTACCAGCCTGAGTAAAATCTTTGGTGAAATCGAAGAGGTTTCTACCAGATTTACCATCTTGTAAATTACCACCTAATTCTGTCACCGCCAGCACTAAATTGTTAGAGCTTTTTGGCATTCCGGTTACAGTCCGCTTGACCATCTCGATCTTCGTACTTGGAACAGCATTTTGGACAAGTAAATCGGGAACTACAAAATCTAGCTTGACATTTTTATTCGCAGCAATTGAAGCCGTCGCGGTCTGAATAACTCCGCCTTGGGTGAATTCAACTTCGTAGTCGCCAGGATCGACTAGTTCTTGGTAGCCACCAGCAGTACCAACAGTTAATTCTTGACTAACCTTAGTAGCAACATTAGTAACTTTGACCTTGACATCACTGATGCCTTCACCAGCTTGGTAATAACCATCATAATTTTTATCATCAAAAGCTACGCCCAAAATGTATGCTTTGCCATCTAATCCAGCACGATTACCAAAATTTTGGGTAACGACTAAAGTGCCAACATTTTGCTTTGCTAGTCCATTTGTTGCAGTAACCGCAACACCAACCTCCCGATAATCTGCTGAGAGTAAGTTATCCCGATGTCCAGCTTCAGTTTGAATTCCATCGATCGCTTCTAGCTCTGGAGTTGTGGGATCGTCAGCACCCCAATCGATCGCTAGACCAGCTTGTCCATATACAATGGAATCAATTGCCGCAAAAATATTTTCGCCAACTGCTCCACCCTGACTAAGATCATAGCCAGCACCAGCAATTCGTTCGATCAGTTTCTTTTCAGTGCCCACCTGATGAGATTGAATATCAGCCTCAATCATCACTTGATTGTGTGCTGTGGCTGCCTGATTTAGTCCGCTAGACCAAGCCAGTGGTGCTGCTGGATTGAGCTTGTCCCACTGACTTCGCAATGTAGCTCGATTGGTCTTAAATTGCGTCAGTGCAGCGTCAATCGCAGCATTGGCAATCGGATCTGATGAATTAAGCAACAAATCTAGCTCGGCAACTGGCGCAATTCTGATTCGGTTAATTAATTCTAGAAATTCTTGCTCTTGAGCTGTAGGATTTGACATGGAGTGCCCCGATACATAAATAGTAGTGAATAGACAGAATTAGGACTATATCAACTCTATCTTCAGATCTATCCATTTCTATTAATACCGATCGAACCCAAATTCGATAACCGAGAATTCACGGATCTTTGGCAACTTTAGTCAGGATCTTGGATTAAATAACTTACAGCTTTTGTGCTATCTTCCCTATTTAAGTACCACAGATACCTCTATCAATTGCTCCAGGGTTTTGGAATAAACGGCTTCAGTTTGAACGGCGATCTTCCGCCAATTAAATCTTTTACCCAGCTCGTCATAAGCGTTGTCCGTCAACCATTTGGCATAGCCAGGATTTTTGAGCACTTCCAAAATCCCCCACGCGAGGGAATTACAATCCCATTTCCAGGTAACTATTCCCGTTTTGGTATGCCTCACGACTTCTGCCAATCCTCCTGCATCCGAAACTACTACAGGGACCCTAGCCGCGAAACTTTCTAATGCTACAATTCCAAATGGTTCGTACAGACTAGGAAATACAGCACAATCAGCAACAGTTTGGAATTTGT
Source organism: Synechococcales cyanobacterium PMM_0072 (assembly GCA_949127675.1). GTDB lineage: Bacteria > Cyanobacteriota > Cyanobacteriia > Cyanobacteriales > Chamaesiphonaceae > Chamaesiphon. The sequence goes on along the minus strand of CASBPY010000260.1, from coordinate 7,199 downwards.
CTAGATCTTCATCGGACATAAAGCCTGTGAAAAAACATTTATCCCAAATTCCTAAATCCCAAGCTTGCTGTTTTAATCCGTCAGTATTGCCACCGCCAATGAAGATCAGTTTGGCATTACCGCCCATTTCCCACAATACTTTTGGGGCAGCATTTAACAGTACAAATATCCCTTTCTCATAAGTCATTCGCCCCACATAGTAGACGATTTGTTCATGATCGGCAGCAAATCTCCGCCGAAAATCCCAGAAATCAAAATCTTTAGGACGTTTTTTTTTCTCAGGGCGAATTCCATTGTAAATAATACTAATTCTTTCCCACGGACAGCGCAGAATTTGTCCGACTTCCTGACGCATGTACTCGCTACAAACGATCGTCTGTTTGGCTGTTTCAACTAAGCGGGTTTCCTGAGCGTGGACGTATTCACTACTCGGATTGTGGATACCATTATGTCGCCCAAATTCAGTGGCATGAATGGTTGCAACGATCGGGATCTGAAATTTTTCACTCAAGGCAATGGCAGTATCGGCGACCATCCAATCATGGGCATGGATTAAATCAAAGTCTTGATTCAGCTCAAGCAATTTTGTCCCATATTTACTCATGCTGTAATTCATATTGCCAATCCAGTTGAAGATATCTTGGCTGAACCCCGCGACTGGAACACGATGAACGTAGATGCCTTCGATAATTTCTTTGGCTGGTGCTTGGCTAAATTCGACAGTGATGAGATGAACCTCATGACCTAACTTCACTAACTCTGGGTACAATTCAGCACCGTGACGAGCGATTCCCCCGACAAGGCGGGGTGGAAATTCCCAAATGAGCACTAAAATTTTCATTGCTACTAGTTTCGCGATTATTCTCCCCTAGTTGGTAATCAAAATTTGGCTAACTGGTTCGATTTCACTTGTGGTAGCCAGATTTATCATATTATATCTGGCTGGTGTTGCCTTCTCCCTGCTTTAAGTACAATTACTCACAAATTTAGCTAGCCTGTCCATCCCTTTCTCGATCGTGTTTAAATCGGTAGCATAGGAAATCCGAATATGGTCGTCTGCACCAAATGGTAGTCCGGGGATTGCCGCGACTTGTTGCTGTTCGAGCAACTGACTACAAAATTCTAAAGATTTAAGCTTAGTATTCCCGATATTAACGAAAATATAGAAAGCTCCATCTGGTTTTGCACAAGTTAAACCTGGGATTTGATCTAAACGATCTAAAATTACTTGTCGTCGCACTGCAAATGCTTGACGCATCGTCTCCACACAGTCCTGTTCGCCTTCTAGAGCCGCGATCGCTCCATATTGGGCAAAAGTACAGACATTTGAGGTACTATGACCCTGGAGGGCACTAGCGGCCTTGATCAGCTCAACTGGAGCCGCAAGGTAGCCAATTCGCCAGCCAGTCATCGAGTAAGCTTTGGCAAAGCCATTACTAATGATTGTCCGCTGAAAAATCTCTGCGCCCAGGGCACCAATACTGACTTGCTCGACTCCATCGTAGATAATTTTTTCGTAAATCTCATCGGAGACAACTAGGATATCTCGATCGACAATCACTTGTGCCAACGCCTCTAACTCAGTCCGAGTATAAACGACTCCAGAGGGATTGGAAGGAGAATTGAGAATAAATAACTTCGTTTTGGGCGTAATTGCCGCGTTGAGGGCATCAGCCGTGATTTTATAACCAGTACTGCTATCTGTAGTCACAATGACCGGAACACCACCTGCTAACTTGACCATCTCTGGATAACTCAACCAAAATGGCGCGGGGATAATCACCTCATCACCTGGATTAATCAGTGTCATCATCAAGTTGTAGAGCGAATGTTTGCCTCCATTGGTGACGAGAATATTTGGAGCCGCGTAGTTTAAATTATTATCACGTTGTAGCTTATTGGCGATCGCTTCCCGCAGTTCTGGCTCCCCAGCCGCTGCACCATATTTGGTCTTACCACGATCTAGTGCTTGTTTTGCCGCAGCCTTGATATGTGCTGGAGTATCAAAGTCAGGTTCCCCTGCACTGAAACTACAGATGTCTTTGCCATCTTTTTGCATTGCTTTCGCCATCGCAGCAATGGCTAAGGTAACAGATGGTTGAATTTCAGTGATCCGCTTTGCCAATTCCATAACTTTACAATTTCCCCAGTCATCTCGCCCAATGTCGTTACACTGTATATCTATACGAGTTGTCTTTGTTTCTATAATATAGTTCCCCGAGCGTCGTAATTATAAACCCATTTGGGAGACTTTAGGCTTTAGGTTTTAGGCTTTGGAGTTTGAGCTTTAGTGTTTAGATTTTGGATTTTAGGTTCTCTTCGGAGGGTAAACACTGCCTACTGGATAGGTTGTGGATACAATCAATATTTGAACGGATCTGTTTAATTCTCAATGACCGATCGAAGTTTTTAATGTAATATTTATGTTTACTGGTGCTTTTGTAACGATCGCAAGTATTAATTTCGATTTGGTTGTGGACTTTTACACCAAATTTTTGGGAGCGGCACCCCAGCCACATCTGCCCCATGTCTATGCTGAATTTTCCGTGGCGGGATTGAAGCTAGGTATTTTTTGTCCCAAACCTAGCAACTATGATGAGTTTAAGCATCCCAGTCAGAGTGGCATAAGTCTATGTTTGGAGGTAGTTAGTCTGGAAGATTCGATCGATAAATTAGCTCAACTCGGCTATCCACCCACCGGACAAATCACCACCGCCTCCCACGGACGCGAAATCTACGCCTACGATCCCGATGGTAATCGCCTGATTCTCCATCAAGCGGCTGGAATGCCCTCACCCTAAATCCCTCTCACACGGGAGAGGGACTTTGACTCCGGATCCCTTCTCCTGTGGGAGAAGGATTGGGGATGAGGGCAATTAGACTACGATCCTAACTCCCAACTGAATTTATGCAACGCCTAGAAGTCGAACCTCGCACGATCCTAATTGGACTAGCTGGTAGCCACGGTTATGGACTCAGCCGTCCCGAATCAGATCTCGACTATCGAGGTGTATTTATTGCCGGAAAATCTTATTACTTAGGGCTGGATAAAGTCGAGCAAAAAGATACTGGCTGGAATAGCGAACCTGGGATTTTTGATTTTCTCAATGGTGAAGAGGACACAGTTATCTACGAGTTAAAAAAATTTATTCAATTACTGGCTGGAGCTAACCCCAATATTTTAGAATTGTTGTGGTTGAAGCAATATCCAGTCAAAACTGAAGTCGGTAAATATCTACTAGAACATCGGCAGATATTTCTCAGTAAACGGGTCAAACATACTTATTCTGGCTATGCCTTTGCCCAAGTCAAAAAGATCGAATCTCATCGAAAATGGTTGCTCGATCCACCCCAGGAAAAGCCAACTCCTGAAAAATTTGGTCTAATCGCCGAACGCCCGCTCAGTCGAGAAGAATTACATGCTTTTCTCGAATATCTCTATAGTTTAGTCAGAGGTAAGATCGAATATCTAGCTGAAGCCCAAGAACTACATCAATTATTAACTGGAGATATTGACTATAAGGGATTGTTGAAACAACATAACCTTACAGATGATGTAATTGAATACACCCAAAACCTGACAAATAGTCGCGGTGATTTTATTAAGTTACTGCAAAAAAGTCAGCAATATCAGAACGCCCTGCGAGAATGGAATGCTTACCAATCCTGGAAAACAAATCGTAATCCTGCCCGTGCAGGGATGGAAAAACAATCGGGTTTCGATCTCAAACATGCAATGCATTGCATCCGATTATTACGCAGTGGCTTAGAGATCTTACAGTCTGGTGAGGTATTTGTCGATCGACAGGATGTTGGCGATGCTGACGAACTCAAAGCAATTATTAATGGTGAATTAACCTACGAACAAGTAACCAGGATTGCTGATGATCTGGTCGCAGAAATTGATCGAGCATACCATGCTTCTAGTCTCCCCCACCATCCCGATTTAGCCGTCATCAATCAACTATGTATCGAGCTAGTCGAAATGCAAGGCTGGAATTAATTGATAGTTGATAATTGATAATTTATAGATCTGTAGGTTGGGTTGAAGAATGTTGGCGTTAGCGGAGCGTTTGCCCGTGCCTCCGGCAGGCTAACGCCAAGAGCAATAGCCTCTCCGTAAGGAGACAACCCAACATGCCCAGCTAGCAAATATTTTGATTGATCTACAAATCATTGCAACTTCAGAAACTTTTCTAATGCTGCTACCATATTTGGTGGCCAACGGCGGGTATTTTTGACCCAATCCAAATCTTTGTAGCGACCATCTAAGCCAATTACCGCTACCCAATTACTTTCAGCTTCTCCGCGTTGACCATTTTGCCATAGAGCTGCACTTAGAGCAGCTCGAACATCGGGGAAATCTCGATATTTCCTGACGATATTTTTCATATTGCGGATCGCTTCAGGAATCTCACCACTTTGATACAAAGCTAGGGCATAATTAGCACGAGCAAAAGCAAAATCAGGAGCGATTTCTGACGCTTTGAGATAATTCTCGATCGCTACTTTCCATTCACCCAAACCAGCATAGGCATTACCTAAATTATTCCAAGCCATCGCATCTTTTGGATCGATCGACAGGATATACTGATAGTCAGAGATCGCTGCTTTCCATTTACCCAAACCTTCTAATGCTGTGCCCCGATTGAGGTAGGCATCAGGATAATTTGGTAATAGTTCGATCGATTTATCAAAGTCTGCGACTGCTTCGGTGAGTTTGTTTTGACTAACGCGAGAGTTACCCCGATTGCTCCAGATTGCTGGATTCTGGGGGAATAGATCGAGTAATTGTGTCCAATACTTTTCAGCACTTTTAAAGTCACCTGCGTTAGTCGCTGTAAAAGCTTGAGTCCGCAATTTGTCACCCAGTTGAAATTCTGTATCGGTGACATCAGTTGGTGCTGGCTGTGCTAGTCCAGAACTAATCGGAGTTAACACCATTAGTACGATCGCTAAAATACTCACCAACCACCGCTTGACCATAAGAAACTTTTGATATTTGATTTCTTCACTTTAAGGGAATTAAGTGAAACTATCAATTTAATTTGGTGTTATTCATGATAGTGCGTTACGCTGCGGATCGCGCTTGTCGGGTTTCCCGACAGTTTAGCGATACAAGACAAGCGCGGTAACACACCCTACCGTTTAAAGCTTAATGCTAAAAATTCGCCCCGCCCAAGCCTCAGATGTTGATGCTATTTTTGAGTTGATTCTGGGTTTGGCAGCTTATGAGCAGCTCACCGATCATGTGACTGGCAATCGTGATTTACTGCGATCGCATTTATTTGGAGCTAGACCTTATGCTGAATCAATTGTTGCAGATTTAGATGGTCAAATAGTTGGATTTGGATTATTCTTTCATAGCTACTCGACCTTTCTTACCCAACCAGGACTATATCTTGAAGATGTCTTCGTTCGTCCTGAATATCGCCGTCAAGGGATTGGTAAAGCATTAATGATCTCCGTTGCCAAAATTGCTTTTGAGCGGGGTTGTGGCCGCTTGGAGTGGTCGGTACTGGACTGGAATCAACCTGCGATCGAATTCTATCAAAGTCTCGGTGCAACTGTGCTACCAGATTGGAAAATTTGTCGAATGACAGCCGAAACACTGGCAGAGATTGCGATTACAGCGGAAAGTGACTAAAATCTAAGCAGTAATACACAGCCGAAGGAAGAACTAATGCTAATAATTTGGGTGAATGAACTATTAGATCCTGGCAACTTGATGCACGCCTGCATTGCCACTCGCAGCGAAGAATTGGCTAGAGAATGCCATGAATCTTTTCAGCAGCATCTCAGCCTCGAACAGCAACAACTCGGCTGGATTGCTAGCTTACGCACAGTTGAATCGTGGGATGACGTACCTGTAAATTCCCTAAATCTTGCCTAGCAAAGTGTCAGCTAAACCTGCGCCGACAATTGGCGACAGATTCTACTAAGCCAATTGCGATAAAATTGGTAATTAATGCCGATCGACCATAACTGAGCCAGGGTAGGGGAATACCCGTTACAGGTGCAATCCCGATCGTCATACTGATATTGACGATCACCTGAAAACTAATCATCGACAGAATCCCAATTGCTAGTAGCGATCCAAAATTGTCGGGAGCTTGGCGGGCAATCTTCAGCAACCGCCAACAGAGCAAGAAAAAACTTAGGAGCAGACAGATTGAACCGACGAATCCTAGTTCCTCGCCGATCGAGGAAAAGATAAAATCAGTGTGCTGTTCTGGGATAAAATTAAGCTGAGTCTGAGTACCCTGATTGAGTCCCTGTCCCCACAATTCTCCGGCACCGATGGCAATTCGTGACTGAATCAGGTGATAGCCAGCCCCCAGGGGATCTGCTTCAGGATCGAGAAAAACAATCAACCGCTTGCGCTGATATTCCTTGAGGATGCCCCAAATTATTTCTCCGAGCAGTCCCGCACTGAGATTGACTCCAAGTGCGATCACTGCACTCACCCAGCGCATTGGCAGGGTCAACCACGCCACAATCCCTGTTAACACTACCCAAATAATCCAGATCGGTGTACTGATGCTATGAAGAATTGCAGCGGTCAGTGGCGATACTAGCAGTAATAGCCAGCCTGGATTCGCATTTGCCCAGTACAACATACCCAATGCTATCGCCCCAAAGACTAATGATGTCCCTAGATCTGGTTGTATAAATACTAGTAGCCACGGCGGGATGGAGATCGCCAAAGCACGTAAAAATGCTGGTAAAGTGTTCGCTGGACGATGGTGTAAAATCGCCGCCAACGTAATAATCAATCCTACCTTGGCAAATTCTGACGGCTGAATCTGAATACCCCCAAGACTAATCCATCGTTGCGCGCCTTTGGCACTGTTTCCCAGGGCAATTACTGCCATCAATAGACCATTGGTCGCTGCATACGTCACCCAGTGCCAACGGATCAGATTAGTGTAGCTCGTCCGTGCAATCCCCAACACAATCACAAATCCAATCCCCCCAAAGATCCAATGTTGTGTCCAATCAGTTACCGCCTGATTCAACTCAGAACTGCGAATCATCACCCCACCAAAAAAGGTCAAACCTAGTACCAGTAATATTAAGAACCAGTCCATCTGTTGCCAATGGAGAAATAGATCTTGCCAAGGGGATCTGCGGTAAGAGTTGCGCTGCATTTGGGGTGTGGGAGACTGGGGAGACGGGAGATGAGGAGATGAGGAGAC
>CASBPY010000259.1 GCA_949127675.1 Synechococcales cyanobacterium PMM_0072 | reverse complement strand
GAGTATCTTCAGTCGTCCTCTAGCTCAAGCTTTGCGCCAGATGCAAGCAAACAAGCAACAGGGAATCTTATTCATACATCGACGTGGACATAGTACTTTCGTCTCCTGTCGAACTTGTGGCTATGTGTGTGAGTGTCCCAACTGCGATGTATCTCTGTCCTATCATCAACCAGGATCTGCCGCAAATGCTCTATTACGTTGTCATTACTGCAACCATTGCCAACCCCAGCCTCCCAAGTGTCCTGAGTGCGACTCAGCTTATTTCAAATTCTTTGGTAGTGGTACCCAAAAAATTGTTGAAGAATTGAATCAGCAGTTTCCCGAACTTACCTGTCTCCGCTTTGATAGTGACACTACTCGTACCAAGGGCGCACATCGCGAGATCTTGACCGCGTTTGTCCGTGGTGAGGCAGATTTACTTGTCGGCACCCAAATGCTCACCAAAGGACTAGACTTACCACAAGTCACCCTCGTGGGCGTGGTAGCTGCGGATGGATTACTACATTTATCAGATTATCGGGCTGCCGAGCGGACTTTTCAAACGTTGACACAAGTGGCGGGACGTTGCGGGCGGGGGGACGAGCAGGGGAAAGTAATTATTCAAACTTATAATCCAGATCACCCAGTACTTGCGGCGGTAACTAGGCATGATTATCAGGCATTCATTGCGGTTGAGTTGCCCGAACGTCGGATGCTCGATTATCCGCCTTATGGCAAACTGATTTTGCTCAGGTTTAATAGCATTGATCCTGTCGCTGTCGAACAAACTGTGACTGAAATTGGATTGGCTCTCAATGATGGGGCAATTGCCGGACACTACGAGGTTTTAGGCCCCGCCCCTGCAACGGTGATGCGAGTGAATAATCGTTATCGTTGGCAAATCATGCTCAAATATTTAGCAAATGGTACTGCAACGCTACCTGATTGGGAATTACTTAGAAGCAAATGTTCCAACGTAGTCAAGATGACAATTGATGTCGATCCCCAGAACTTTTTGTAAAATTGTTACAGAAAGTAAATAAATCATGTTGTAAGATGAAGCTAGTTAAATTTACGTAAAACTATTAGACCAGTCGCCAGTATGAGTGATATACCAATAGACAACCCCGTTTCCCAACCTACTACAAATGCTGAAGTCCCACCGACCCCAGAAGAACTCAAAACCAAGTTTGTCAAATATGCCATGCGAAACATGGTCAAAAAGGGTGCTAAGTCCCTCAAACACTTCGCCCTGAGCGCGATCGGTTTGATCACGTTATTCGTTGGATTAGCATATCTGAGTAGATAGATTTTAGGCTTTGGACACAAGCATCATTCTCCCAGCATAAAATTCTCGCTAGTCTCTCAGAACCATATTTCGACTTCCTAGATGAATCTAGAATTAATTGTCCAAGATCTCTACCAGCCCAGTGTTGTGGACGAATCTACTTGGGTGGAGTGGTTTCAAAACTGGCTCCAGACACCAGGATTAGAGTTACCACCAGCAGATACTTACGAGCTAAGTCTCCGCCTCACTACCGATCCTGAAATCCAAGCTTTGAATGCTCAATTTCGTCACCAAGACAAATCTACCGATGTCTTGTCATTTGCGGCGATGGAAGTTGATTTTCCCGAAATTGAGTCAGAACCAGGTAATTTATCCTTGTATTTGGGAGATATTATTATTTCCGTCGATACTGCTGTTAGACAAGCCCCTGAACATGGGTATGCTCTAGACAAGGAGTTGGCATGGTTGGCTAGTCATGGACTACTACATTTGTTGGGATGGGATCACCCCGATGAATCAAGTCTACTGATAATGTTGGATCAACAAGAAACTTTTCTTGCTCAAATTGGTCTATGAGCCTTTATCACCAAAATTAGGCATAGAATTTTTCAGCCATAACTATCAAAAATTTAATTAATAAATCATCATTTTTCCTCTGGGAACAACCACATATGCAGATTAAACTGGATGAATCGTCCAATACTACGAGTATCCAACCAGATATGGCTAGCAAGGTATCAAACTCCGTCAACCAGCAATTAGAACGCAATCATCAACAACGGGTCAAGGCTTGGCGAGTAGCAACTAGTATTGGGGTGAGTTTCAAATACGCTGCGGCTGGCGTGACTTATTCTTTCAATACCCAGCGAAATTTTCGGATTCACTGTGTGATGGGTACCTTGGCGATTACCATCGGTGCGTTATTGAGTTTAACTGGCGCAGAGATGGCGATAATTTGTATCACTAGTGGTCTAGTCTTGACCCTAGAACTATTAAACACCGCGATCGAATCTGTTGTCGATCTGACTGTCGGTCAAAACTATCACGAACTTGCCAAGATTGCCAAGGATTGTGCCGCTGGTGCTGTCTTGATTTCGGCGTTTGCGTCAGTTCTCGTCGGATTATGTCTAATTGCTCCAAAAGTAATGCTATTGTTCGGGATCTAATCCAGCACAACTAGTTATTTGCACCAATCACTCTGATTCACAATCTCTCAATCTTTGCCATCCAGTCAAAATATTAACCTTTGACTCCGCTACCAGCGGCAGTAGGGACAATATATCGCTGGACAAACATGAATAATACTAATACAGGTGCGATCGAAATAACTGAGCCAGCCGCTACTAATCGCCAGTTCAATCCAAACGCACCTTCGGCTAATTTAGCTACGCCCAATGGGAGCGTATATAGAGTATCATCCTGAAGCACAATTAACGGCCAGAGAAAATCACTCCAGGCACCAATAAATACAAAAATTGCTAATGTTACCAGAGACGGGCGAATAGCTGGTAACATCACACTCCACCAAATCCCAATCTCCCAGCAGCCATCCATTCTTGCCGCTTCTTCGAGTTCTTTGGGCACAGATACAAAAGCTTCTCGCAACAAAAAGATCCCAAAAGCTGAAGCAAGATTGGGTAAGATTACGCCCAAATAACTATTCACCAATCCCAACTGCACCGCGATGATATACAGCGGAATCATCACGATCTGAAATGGAATCATAATCGTTGAAACGACAATTGAAAAGATAATTTCTTTACCCTTAAACTCTAGCCGAGCTAATGGGTAAGCAGCCAGGGCAGAAAAGATCAGATTGATAGCCACACTCAACACCGCCACGATGCTGCTATTAAATAAATAGCGTCCAAAATCATTACTTTGCCAAACTGTAATAATATTCTCAACCGTAGGATGACTAGGTAATAACTGCGGTGGCGACTGAAAGATATTTTCGTCTGCTGATTTGAGGGCTGTACTCAATAACCATAATAATGGAAACAGCATCAAACTCGCGATCGCACTCAATCCACCATAAATTCCCACTAACTTTACAGTTGGAGACTGCCAAAAAGTTGACTGGATGGATTGTGCTGGTAATGATTGGCGCATTTTGAGTTGGGAAATTCGATCGAGCCGAATATACTAAGATGGGAGACGATCCTCAAGCCTAAAACCTAACAGCTAAAGCCTAAATGATGCCACTAGACGTACCTACCGCAATTTTACAACGCCGATCGATCAAAAACTTCAAACCAGATCCGATCGATCCAGCATTACTTCGTCAACTGCTCGAACTCACTGTCGCCGCCCCAAGTAGTTTCAATATCCAAGATTGGCGGATTATCGTCGTCCAGAGTCCTGAGCAGATAGCCGCGTTAGGAGCTGCTTGCTTCAATCAACCTCAAATCCTCCAAGCACCTGTAAACCTGGTCTTTGCTGCCGATATTAAGGCAGGTGAGAGAGACTTGACACCGATCCTGGAACAGGGTTTACAGACTGGAGCTTGGAATGAAGGTACTGTCGGTTATTTCAAGAAAGCTATTCCTGATTTCTCCGTTGCATTAGGTGACAAAGCACGAGAATATGCGATCAAAGATGCCATGATTGCCGCGACTCACGCCATGCTTGCCGCTGAGAGCCTGGGCTTGTCTACCTGCATGATGAATGGCTGGAGTGAAGATAAAGTCAAAGCAGTCATCGGTGCTGAAAACGATCCAGATATCGCGATTGCCTTAGTACTACCGCTCGGCTACGCTGCCGAACCACGCAAAAATCCAGGTCGGATGCCATTTGAATTTAACATATCACTCGACAGGATCGATCGTCCTTATCAGTGATAATTTCTTTTGGGTGCTGATTATCAGCACCCAAAGATTAGTAATTTATGATAGATATGTCAGCCAGAGATTTTTACAATTGATTTCTCGATTTGATTTGAATATATCGATCGACTAATCTATCACTAATTTGGGTAGCTGGAGCATCTAATACTAATACCCCTTTGCGTTTGAGATTGGCGAAGGCGAGTTCCCGTTGGCGGAGTAAGTCTAGGGCGACGGATTGAGTGTATGCACCTGGAATATCGGTGGCTAATTCATGAGCGCGGACATCGACTTGGGGATCGCGGAGAGTGACGCAGAAGGGGAGATAGCGGGGGATGAGTCGCCCCAGGGCGGTGAGTAGCTCGGCGGAGGCAATGTCGTCGATGATATCGGTGATGATCACGACTAGAGCGCGGCGACTTTGGTGTTTGAGAATGGTGGTAACTGCGCCAAGGTAGTCTGGTTCGAGCAATTCGGGCTGAATCCGGCTCACTCTGTCGAGGATGCGAGAAAAGTGATTTTGCCCCTGCTGGGGTGGAATCCAGGTAGTTAGATATCGATCGAATACGCCGACACCGACTCGATCTCCCCGTTGAATGGCGGTGAGTGCGAGGGAGAGGGTAGCATTTAGACCAAAATCGAAGCGTTTATATCCTTGAATATTAGCGGTCATCAGCCGACCACGATCGAGTAGGATAATTACGGTCTGTTCCTGCTCTGGTTCTAGGAGCCGAATTAGCGGGCGATTGCGCCGAGCGGTGGCTTTCCAATCGATCGATCTGGGATCATCCCCAGTATTATATTCTCGAAGTTCGCTAAATTCGGTGCCGATCCCGCGTTTTCGGGCTTGGCGCATGGCTCCGCTGGATTGGAGTGCAAGTTTGATCGAGAGAGCCTTTAAGCCAATTAAATCTGGATAAACAGGGACAGTTTGGGCGGTATCTACTCGCCACTGTTGCCAAGCCAATCCCCAGGCACCCAATTGCCGAACTTGAATACCTTGCCATTCGTACTCGCCCCGTTTGTAAGGATGGACTGTATAGGTGCTAGTTTGACTTTTACCTGATGCTAATTGTCCAGCAATTAATTCAGGTGTTCCAGGCAAATCTTGGGGTGAACCGTCACGAATCTGATAGTTAAATTGGCGAGATTTGTCGCTAGTTTGCCCAGCCTGAATCGTAACTGTAACTGGATTATCACGACCGATCGAGAGTTTCCCTAATGGTTCTCGATTTACCTGAATGCGATCTGCTTGATTCCGCCCAGCGTCAATACCTGCAAGCACGAGAATCAATAAATACCAAGCAAATGTGAGTACAATCGCGATCGAAATCCCCTGAGGCGCGGGAATTAAGATCGCGATAATTGTGGTGACAAATCCTCCGCTAGCTAGCAACCACAATGTTTTAGCACTAGGAATAAAGCTGAGGATTTGAGGCATATTTTAGAAAAACTTGAGTAACATCGAACTCAAACCAGTCAGCAAATCGACCATATTACCATTTCCAACATTAGTATTGAGGTTAGTTGGTTGATTTGCAAGTTTGATTTTTGCTTGCAATGCTTGGGCTACTTGAGTCCCTTCTCGATCGGATTGAGAGAAGAATAATCGTTCAGCTAACATAGCATCTTTCACCGCACCCCGATCGTCTTGAGCGCGAAATTTGGCCATCGCTCTGGCGAGATATGCACCAGGAAATTTGGGTTTGAGGGCGATTGCTCGATCGTAATTATCGATCGCACTAGCGAAATCATTTTTCTGCCATTCCGCATAGCCCCATTTATAAAAATCTTCCGCAGTACCGACTGCATTGGGGATCCCGACAGCACCTTGGAGATAGGCATTGCGAATATCTAATCCTTGGAGATTGGCATTAGTGAGATAACTCGATCGTAAATCAGTACCAGTGAGATTAGCACCGCGTAAATCTGCTCCAGTTAAGTTTGCACTATTGAGCGAGGCACCAGTGAGATTTGCACCGCGTAGATTTGCACCCGTAAGATTTGTCTGACTCAGATTGGCACCAACCAGATTTGCTCGCTCTAGGTTTGCACCTGTTAAATCATTTAGTACTAATCCAGCACCTCTCAAGTCACAAGCGATACAGTCTTTTGTTGATAATAATTGTCGCAAATCAGTACTGTTTTCAGCTTGAGCGGTAGCTGTAAAACTGGTAATTAGTAAAAATGTTGTTGCAATAGTTTTGAGTTTCATAATTAGGGGATAGGGGTTAGGGTTTAGGGG
>CASBPY010000258.1 GCA_949127675.1 Synechococcales cyanobacterium PMM_0072 | reverse complement strand
GTCTGGGAAGACGACAACTGGGAAGAAGTACAAGCTGTTGCTGCTCCATTACCCCAACGCCTCAAAGCTGAGCCGCTTTACTACGATGACGAGGATGAAGGCGAAAACTGGAATGATGGTAGTAATATCGAACCGCCTCGTGCGAATAAAGTTTATCAGGATGTCGCTTACACACCAATTTCTCCACCTGCAAAACCAGTAGCGCAAGTGGAGGAAGATATTCTCACTCTCGATGATGACATGTGGGGTGAAGATACCCAATCGCCTGACTATCAACCCCAAAAACTAAATATCCCCGACGCTCCGAAGAAAGTAGATATTCCTCAGACTGTCAAGCAAGTTGAGTATCAGGAAGAGGTGGTTGATAGTTGATAGATCTCGAAATTTTACCTTTCCCCAATTCAAAACCCTTGTGACACCCGAACAGATTCAATCATTTCTGACTAATCGCTTTGGTACAGCCCTAAAAATCCCCGAAGTGGATTCTTATCAGGTAGATACCCCAGATTATCGCTTGTTGATAATTTTATCAGCGCAACAGTCTTGGATTCGGATGTTGGTGCCAATCGCACCCGCAGCCGAGGCAATGACCTTTGTCGAAGAATTCCTCTCGGCAAACTTTGATGCCACCTTGGAGACTCGTTATGCGATCCACCAAGGCGTTTTGTGGGGAGTTTGGCAGCATAGCGTGGCGGGACTAACTGCTGAAGATTTTACTACAGCGATCGACAGATCGATCGACATGAAACGAGTGGGAATCGATCGAGCATTCCAAGATTTTGCCACCAAGCAGGTTAAACAGATCGTCGATATTGCCAAACAACGTGGGGATACCCTCGCCCAAACCATGCAAACACTCGATCGATTTTACGCTGAAGGGATTCTCGGCGATCTCGGCGCGACTGAAGACATCCGCAAAGAAATGATGTCAGCTTGGCAATCTCAATTGGAGCGATTGTGGGGTGAGGAGTAGGGATGATGAACAAGCTATAGTGGCGGTAATGTGACGAATTTATTTCCTGATCAAACTGAATCCAAATTAGTCACAGGCGGAGCAATCGATGTTGCTGCTCTCTTGAAGTTTCTCCAAGTTACTTATCAGGAACTATATCCCCACCAACAAAACTATCAGCATTTGCAATTAACTGTCGATCGATACTTTAGTGCTGATACTCCATTATGGTTCGTCACTACTAACTCTACTAAAATTGCTTGTTTATGGCTAGGAATAGCGATCGATCAAGTTAATGGAGTTCGTCATCCAAATGTCTTGCTAGTTTATGTCGATCCAGTATATCGTCGGCAAGGTATTGGCAAAGCATTGATGCAACATGCGGAAGCTTGGGCGAAAGATCGGGGTTATACCCAAATGGGTTTACAGGTATTTACAGCAAACCAATCAGCGATCGAACTATATCAGCAATTAGGCTATCAAGCTCGATCGATCTCGATGATGCGAGATATTTAGGCTTTCATTTGAGTGCGTTGGGTTTCATTCTTCAACCCAACCTACAGATCTTTAACTATCCACCATCTACCATCTGAAATTGTTAACCTAGAGTTATTACTAAATAGCAGCCATGAAAGAAGTGTTTGGTGAAATCAGAACTCAGATTTTAATTTTAGCGACGCTTGTGGGCTTGATGTGGGGTTTGGAAATCCTCGATGTATTTGTGTTTCGGAATGGACTAGACATCTTTGGGATCTTACCGCGAAATGTAATCGGCTTGCGGGGAATTTTGTTTGCACCATTTCTACATGGTGGTTTTGGACATCTTGCCGCAAATACAGTGCCTTTTATTGTACTGAGCTGGCTGATTATGGCTCAAGGTATTAGTGATTTTGTGATAGTGTCGGTGATTTGTATGGTGGTGGGTGGTTTGGGCACTTGGCTATTTGGCGCGCTTGCCTTGCATATTGGAGCGAGTGGCGTGATTTTTGGTTATGTCGGTTTTCTACTCGCCCGTTATTACTTCGATCGCCGTATCAGTTCAGGCATTATTGCTCTAATTGTCGGTTCTACCTATGGCAGCGTCTTGTGGGGCATTTTCCCTTCCACTCCAGGTATTTCTTGGGAAGGACATCTATTTGGTTTTATAGGTGGTATTATCGCTGCCAGATTAATCAAATTTTCTCCATAGATCTCACTCCCAACTCGGATAGAAATTCTCAATAGATGCTAATTTCAGGCAAAAGTCGTTAATTTAATGACTAAATCTCATACAAAAGTCCGATTTAATCTGATCGTCATTGATTGAAAATAGGTAAAGCTCATAAAATATAGCTCCAAACCTTGAGGATATCCGATCGCCATTAAATCTTTTGTATGCATCCTCTAGAACCAGAAGAAGAAGATTATTTATTTTGTCCCTTTCTAGATTGGGATGGTTTGTATACGGAGGAAACCTTTGGCGATAGGTTGCAGCTTTTCTACCGTCAGTTTGATGGCAGTACTCGTGCATTGCTGGATCGTGCACTATTTCGGGAGAATGGTTCAAACTCGATTTCGATCGGCTTGGAAATCCTTTGTAAAAACCAGATCATTTACAAACGGTTAGTCCAAAAGCATCGGAAAATTGCCAATGAAATTAGCTGGATTTGGCCAGAAACAGTAGTCCAGTTCTCGATTAGTCTTTACACACCAGACTGGTATAAACAAACTTTTTATCGCTTAAATTAGGGCTATTTGGCGTAGCCTAAAAATTATCAAACAGTGAAAGAATAGTAAAGATCGCTAATTTCATCCTGATTCGCGATCTCTAGTCATGAATTATAAGATCGTAAGAACTGGGTGAAAAATCATGAAAACTTCACAAGCAATTGGGATTGTCGCTGTAGGTACTCTACTGTTTCAATTTGCCGATATCGGTAAATCAGCCTATCTACGAAGTAGAGATGTTTCCGACAGCCAGCGAATTCACCAACAACAGAGTCCAGCCGAGATCGATCGAGCTAATCGTGAACGAGCAAAAGATTATGCTTTCCTCTACAACAATCCCAGTCTCGAAGAGCCAATGTACCAAAAATTGACCAAAACAACCGCTCACTGAGCGGAGCCGAAGTGAGCGGAACTTCGACACCGCCAAATTCAGTAACATTGGTATTCGGATATCTCCCCGATCGATCCACGTCTGTCCGCATAAAATAGGGATAGTAATGAGATGTGGGTTATGGATAACAACAATTGGCTGCAACAAATTTTAATGATTGGGATCGGCACGACTTCATTAGTTGCCGATCGAGTCCGCGAGGTCAGCGAGCAATGGGTCAAAGAAGGTAAAATCGATCCCGACCAAGCAAAATCATTTGTTGATGACTTGATGGGGCAAATGAAGCTAGATCCAGCTAATTTTGAGCTGCAAATGCAGCGACTGATTCGGAATACGATGCAAGATCTCGGCGTACCACGTCAAGCAGAAATGGACGAGCTACGGGGACGCATCGATAGGCTTGAACGCCAGATCCGCGAAATGGAAAATAGATCTTGGAAATAATTACATCAGCGCAAGCATTTATAAGATCAACAATGCATGAAACCTAGCTGGTGGGCACTGCCCACCCTACTTAAATCCTCTATAGAACTCATTTGAGATCTTTTTAGATCATGGTGAGGGAGGGTAGGTTTTGTTTAAGATTGAATAGTAAAATCAACATTTAGATTGCATAAACCTACCCCTACAGATTCATCGAAAAATCGATAACGCATTTTTCCCAACTCCCAACTCCCAACTATAATCAGATAGTGGTTCAAATCAGATTGAGTATGAGAGAAATTTTAGTCAGTTTAGGATTGATGCTCGGATGCGGTATTCTAGTGCTAGCCTTTCAGTTTTTGTCAGGCACTCCAGCGGCAATTGCGGGATCGATTTCTCCCACCGAATCAATTGCTACTGTCAGTCTAGCTACATCCGCTCCTTCAAAATCAATTGCTATGGATAACGCCGAAAAACAAGCTCCAGCGGTGACGACTGCTTCGGGATTACAATACATCGAGATTACTGAAGGTACAGGCGATCTACCTGTCAAAGGTCAAACTGTATCTGTTCACTATACTGGTACCCTAGAGAGTGGCAAGAAATTCGACAGTTCTCGCGATCGCAATCAAGCTTTTGAATTCCAGATTGGCGAAGGTCAAGTGATCAAAGGCTGGGATGAAGGACTGAGTACAATGAAAGTTGGTGGTCGTCGCAAGTTGATTATTCCAGCCGAATTGGGCTATGGTGCCCGTGGTGCTGGTGGAGTGATTCCGCCAAATGCAGTACTGGTATTCGATGTAGAACTGTTGAAGATTAAGGCATAGATAGAGCGTGAAGTGTTGGTTCCCAAATCCTAAAGTCTAAATTTGGGAACAACGCTCGAAAGGTGGCTGTCATGGTAGATAGGATGTTTGTTCAACCGTATTCACCATGAGCCAATCACTTTCCCTATCTTGGTCCCAGCTTGAGGAAAACCTCCCTCGAACCAGAGTGCAAGTAGATAAACTAGATAAACTACCGAACAATGAACTGATTTTGCTCGCACAATCTGGGCTGCGTTCAGATCGAGCAGCTCTAACAGAGCTGATGCGTCGCCATCAGTCTCATGTGGATCGGATTTTGTATCACTTGGCTCCAGACTGGCAAGATCGAGCAGATCTAGCTCAAGAAGTGTGGATTCGGGTGTACAAAAATATTAAGAGTCTGAATGAACCCGAAAAGTTTCGCGGATGGTTAAGTAGGATTGCTACCAATCTGTTTTACGATGAGCTACGAAAACGCAAGCGAGTAGCTCCCCCGTTGTCTTTGGATGCACCGATCAATCTCGAAGATGGATCGATGGAGTGGGATATTGCTTCCGATACCCCCAACCCTTCAGAGCATCTCAGTACAGTTGAGTTTTATGATCGATTGAGATCGGCAATCGCTAATCTCCCAGCCGCTTTCCGTACCACGATCGTCCTCCGTGAAATCGAAGGATTGTCTTATGAAGAAATCGCTGAAGCTACCGGAGTATCGATCGGCACAGTCAAATCACGGATTGCCAGGGCAAGAGCTGGATTACAATCTCAACTGACTGGTTATTTTGAATCGTAACTAAATACCCCAAACTGGGAATATTAGCAATATATTAATATTTAGCTCCGCTAGCTAAAATTAAAATTATCTTAACTTTTAGGACACACACTGGGTAATTGAGGATCGGAACATGATAGACAATTTCGATGGGGAGAGATCTGGAGCCGTTTTGGACGAACGGTTTGAATTACTTAGTGCCTATCTAGATGGCGAGGTGACTGCGAACGAACGCAAGCAGGTGGAAGCATGGCTAGCCACAGATCGAGCGTTTCAGCAGCAGTATCGTCAACTCCAAAATATTCAGCACGCCTTGCCTCGGATCGCTGTACCAAGTAGTCAGTCTACAGCAGCTTTAGCTAAAGGCGTATTTGGGCAGATCGATCGAAATCGCAATCGTAAGTTAGCCTGGATTGGTGGT
>CASBPY010000257.1 GCA_949127675.1 Synechococcales cyanobacterium PMM_0072 | reverse complement strand
TCAGATCTCGATCGATATCACAAAAATACTCGATCGCTGAATGTCCGATGAAACGGTCGATCATTAAATTGTCAAACCCCTTGACAACTGCGATTAATCCTTAAGTTGACACCACTGCCTTCATGGGTACCCAAGGGTTTTAGCAGTAATGATATCAACCGGAGTCAGCGGTGAGTATGTTCAATAGTCTGGATCCGGTTTTATTATTTCTTGGTGGCTTAGTACTGCGCTATGGCGGTGAACTGCTCAATTTAATCATCCAATTCGGCCTTCAGCGACTAGCTTGCCAAGTCACGATCGCCGAAACCAACCCGATCTACAGTGCCATCTGTTGGGAACTAGAACGCACAGGCAAAGTTTACGATTTCAGCGAACTGATCTACACCCACGCCCCACTAGTCACTCCCGCGATCGAATCACCCACCCTCAAAACCAGACTGCAACCGCGATCGGGTTGGATTGGACTTGGCTATCAGGGTGCCTATATCGGCATCCATCGTCACGATCTCAAAGTTACCGACCTCCAAAATACCCAACTCCTGACCCTAGCAACATTGCGCTGGTGGCAACCCCAGATGCTGTCTTGGCTAAACGCATTAGAAACCAACTACAACCTCGAAGCTCCGCTCATTGTCCGCTTAATCGGTGGGACAATCTCGATCGTCCGCACCCAAACCAAACGCCGACGGGAAACTCTGGCGATCGATAATCTCACCGAAACCGAACTATTTGCAGATCTCGATCGCTTCCTCAAAAGTCGAGATTTATACCGTCAACGGGGTATCCCCTGGCGACGGGGCTATTTGCTCTATGGCCCTCCAGGTACGGGTAAAAGCTCTTTAATTCAAGCGATTGCCAGTCACTACGATCGTCAACTTGTGTCCCTCTCCCTGACTGATATGGACGATAGTGCCCTGCTCCGCGCCTGGTCAGAAATTACCGCCACTTCGATCGTTGCCCTCGAAGATATCGATAGTGTCTTTTCCGGTCGCAAACCCTTGGGTGAGCTGTCGTTTAGTGCCCTCCTCAATACTCTAGATGGCGCGGGAGCCGTCGAAGGCAGTATTACGATCTTGACTACCAATCATCGGAACCAGCTCGATCCTGCCCTGATTCGCCCTGGTCGATGCGATCGGGAATTTGAGTTAGGCTATCTAAGTGCCGAAACCTGTGCCAAGATGTTTGGCTGTTTCTTTCCCGATTCCCAGTTAGCAGCAACAGTCAGTCACAAATTGGGTAGTTATCAAGTTTCTCCGGCGGCGTGGCAAAATTATCTTCAGTGCCAAGACAATGCTCAAGCTGCCGTAACTAAATGCGATTTTGCCAAGCTACAAGTATTAAACTAAGTTGATTGGGATAATAGTTGGATCTATCCTGACTCCCACACGCCCATCCCCACACTCCCCTCATGTCTTACTACATCGCCCCAGCCTTCCTCGACAAACTCGCCGTACATATCACCAAAAATTATCTCGATCTCCCTGGAGTGAGAGTGCCGCTGATCTTAGGCGTACATGGGCGCAAAGGCGAAGGGAAAACCTTTCAGTGTGAATTGGTATTCGATCGCATGAAGGTAGAAGCCATCCATATTTCCGCTGGTGAACTGGAAAGTCCCGATGCTGGAGATTCGGCGCGGTTGATTCGACTGCGCTATCGGGAAGCCGCCGAAATTATTAAGGTGCGCGGTCGCATGGCGGTACTAGTGATTAATGATATCGATGCTGGTGCGGGTAGATTTGATCAGGGAACCCAATATACGGTCAATACCCAGTTGGTCAATGCCACGCTGATGAATATTGCCGACAATCCCACCAATGTTCAGTTACCAGGGAGTTATGATTCAACCCCATTGCCACGAATTCCGATTATTTTAACAGGTAACGATCTCTCTACTCTCTACGCACCGCTAGTTCGCGATGGGCGAATGGAAAAGTTTTATTGGGTACCGACTCGTGATGACAAGATTGGAATTGTTAGTGGTGTATTTGCACCAGATAATATTTCATCCCGAGAAATTGTTAGTTTAGTTGATCGATTCCCCGATCAAGCGGTGGATTTCTTTGCGGCGATGCGATCGAGGATTTATGATGAACAAATTAGAGATTTCATTCAAAAGATTGGACTAGAACGAGTTGCGATGGAAGTAGTTAATCCAGCAAATGGCATTAAACCTACTTTTCCTAAACCATATTTTACAATCGATCGATTAGTCGAATTTGGCAATCTGCTTGTGCAAGAACAAAAATCATTGGCTGACAGTAGATTAGTTGAAGAGTATAATCGGATTCGATACGATCGTTAACCTAAAACCTAATCATCATCAAGTTCTTGGCGTTCTAGCCGCGCAACCCGACGACTTAATCGACGAGAGTATTTATGATGCGTGAGGAGAGCCGTCCATTTTCGTAAAGGGTGAAGAATAATCGACTTATTGGGAATTCTTACCCAGGCTAACTTCCCTAGTTGAGTATTTTATTCTATCCTTTACTAACTGGACTTTAGACTAAATCGAAAATGACACTGCCCACAGTGTGTTTTTCAGATCGATTGAACTCGAAAAACACTACCTGTCGCGTTTAGTCTAAACAACAATTACTAAATACCACTACCCAAAAAACTACTTATTAACACGAGCACTCAGACATTTACGCAATTTTTCGGCTACCCCCGAACCGTCCTGCAACTCAATATTTACCACCGACTTACCATCCATTGCTAAATCGTAACGGTTTGTGCTCTTCCCACCCGTTAAGCTAGCTTCCATATTTGGTATGGCTAGCTCAATCACCCCAAGTGATGTATTGGTCAATCTCAATGTATGGTTGGCGGCTTTCACTGTTTGCGGCTTATAATTATCCTGGCTCAGTGTGACACTAACGATTTTAGGGCTGGCTGGACGGGGTATATTGCTGCTAATGAAGGCCAATGACCCGTTTTTGGATTTCCCACCCAACCCTGACATCATCACAATCTCACCCTTTCGTGAAAAAATAGCCGCACAAGACCCACCATTTTTACCATCGGAAAATTCCCATTCACCATTCATATATGCTTGGTATTTCGGACTCTTCATAATGCGTTCTCGTTCTGCTAAATTGCCTTGCAGGGCACTCGTTACCGCAGATGCTGCATCCATCCTTGCTTTGAACGGATCGGGTGTTGGCGCAGCGGATGAGCCTGAGCTAGAACCTCCTCCATTCCGGTTTTTTTCACATACGGGAACATTCAAGGCCCTGTCCGTCCCAACCCTTACCTCGTCAGGGCCAGGGCCGCCCGGACAAGGATAGGCAGCTTGAGCCGAAGGTACCCAATTTGCCCACGCGAGAACACCCACAATTAACCCTGTTAGGCTTGGAACCGATAATAATTTCAACATACAACCTTTATCCTGAATAAGTTTGAAATAGATGCTTGCCGATTGCTAACTCTTGTGAGATCTGGAAAGGGATAGATTTTGATGGATTCTAATACTCATATTTCGCACCATAAATATAGATACTAGCAAATTTTGCTAATAATGTTCTTATTCTAAATCAGTATTATATGTTTGACCAACCCATTTTTTAATTGTTTCTAAATATATTTTTTTAGATTTTAAGCCAACGATCTTTTCTAGCAGTCGATCGCCTTTAAATAGTACCACTGTCGGTACGCTACGAATGCCAAGATTGATCGCGAGATCTGGTTCTTCAGTCATATCAATTTCCACTAAATCGAAGTTGCCATTTTGTTCGGTAGCTAATTGATGCAAAACTGGTCTGAGCGTATCGCAAGAGCTACAGTGGGGCGCACTTACTTCTACTAAAATTAGTTTATCGGATTCGCTTTTTAATTGTTCAAAAGCGGGACGACCTTGGAAAAAAGTTGATGCTGACATCTTAAATTACCTCTAAATTATCTTGATATTAATTAATTTCTGCTAACCATCTTTCGGCTTCTAGTGCTGCCATACAGCCCGTACCAGCCGCCGTAATTGCTTGACGATAGATATGGTCTTGAACATCACCAGCAGCCCATACACCTGGAATATTGGTGGCTGTGGATTTGCCAATGGTTTTGATATAACCTTTATCATCCAAATCCAATTTAGCTTGAAAAAGTTGGGTATTGGGTGTGTGTCCGATCGCGTAAAATAAACCACCAACTTTTAATTCAGTCAGTGCGCCAGACTTTTGGTTTTGAATCTGGATACTGCGGAGAACATCATCACCATCAGCACTAATTGGTAATGCTTGCCAATGCACTCGAATTCGATCGTGATTTAATACTCGTTCTTGCATGATTTTAGAAGCTCGTAATCGATCGCTTCTGACTAACAGATGCACTTTGCTTGCATATTTGGTTAAATACAAAGCTTCTTCTGCTGCCGAATCACCGCCACCAACTACGGCAATTTCGACATCCTTAAATAAGGGATTCGTACCATCACAAATCGCACAGGCTGAAATACCATTATTCCAAAATTGTTCTTCGCCGATGATATGCAATCGCTTGGCAGTTGCACCAGTACAAATAATTATGGCATCAGCTTTGACTTCGAGATCGTCAGTCGAGATCGTAAATGGCTTTTGACTAAAATCTACTCTAACTACATCATCAGTAACTAACTTGGCTCCCCATCGAATAGCCTGTTCGCGCATCTCCTTCATCAATGCTGGCCCTTGAATCCCATCAGCAAATCCAGGAAAATTCTCTACTTCGGTGGTCGTCATTAATTGACCACCTGGCAATCCTCCAGCTACAAAACCTTCAAACATCAATGGTTGCAACTGAGCGCGTCCAGCATAGATTGCCGCAGTATAACCTGCTGGCCCCGAACCAATAATTACGAGTTGTTCTATCATCGCTTTCCTTCATTAATCAATTTATCAAATAAATAACTAACTAACCGAAAAACCACTGGACACCAGTAACTAGATAGTAAATCCCTGCTAAAATCAGAGCTATACTACCGAATTTAGTAATGCTTTCCGAATATTTCAGCAGTAAATTTGCTTGCTTGGCAAACCCAGTTAGTAGACTAGCGAGAAAGATAATAATCGTATAACCAAAGGCATAACTTGCCATTGTCATTACAGCGAGTAACTGCGAACCACTAGCACCTGCGGCAGCGAGAACGGCAAATAAGACAGGACTTGCACAAGGTGAACTAACTAAGGCAAAAGTCAAACCCACACCGAAGGGGCCAAAATTCGAGCCATCAACATTAATTTCGGGTAAGGGAATTTTAATTAAGCCTAATAAGCCCAATCCCATCACTAGAATAATTGCGCCAACTACCACATTAATATGACCGCGATATTCCACCATTACCGCGCCAGCAAATGATGAGACTAAGCCGAATAAGCTCAGGATGATGACATTTCCTAAGACAAATAATCCAGCTTTAATGAAAGCATCACCGCGAGAAGTAATATTGCGCGTACCGATATAGCTCAAATTAACTGGTAATAGTGCCAAAATACAGGGGGAAACACTAGCAATTAAACCTCCGACAAAAGCCAACGGCATCAGTACTAATGGATTAGCAGTATCTTGTTGAGAGAACCATTCCTGATAACTATTTTCAACCACTGAAATCAGGCGTTCGATTCCATGAGAAATCGGCCCTGTGACGAGTAAGGCTAGTACTAAGCCGACTAATGCTAGCCCACCGAACATTAGCCATTTTTTTGATATTTTTGGGATGGCTTTTTCGCGATTATTTAGTTGTGGAGTGATGTCACTGATATCATTATCTCGATCTGACTTCATGAGACTTTCCTAATATTTACGATCGATCCTATCTCTTTACTTAGTAACAGCAGTATCCAACACTTTGGTATAAGCCATTAAGTCAGGATTGTTGCGATGCTGTGCCAAAATATTTCCGGTGGCTGGATCGACGATTGTTAGAGAACCAGTTTGGGTTTTGTTTTCTGTTAAAAACTTGCTCAATCCTAATTCTTTTGCTTTCGTTTCGGCATCAGCAGTAGTAGATTTGTCGGACACATCTAACACCACAAATTCAACCTTACCTGCATATTTTTCTTTGAGTTGTGAAATAGTAGGCGCAATGTTTTTGCAAGCAGGACACCAACTAGCATAAACATCAACAACAACAGGCTTGCCTTGCACTTGTTTTGCCAATGGGCCACCGATCGAACTAACGTTACCTTTACCAGCGCAAGGATTAACCTTTTTGCCAGCACAAGGATTTGGCTTGGAAGCGCAGGGATTAGCTTTATTCTCCGTTGTTACATCATTCGTCGGGGTTGTTGTCGAAGGTGTCGAGCAGGCAGTTGTCAAACTTAATAATGAAATAGCTACAAGTACCGTAAGATATCTAAGTTTCATAATATTATGGTGAGTATTTTTTGATAAATAGCAGAAAAAAATAAGCAGGAGTAAATGGAAAACATCAATCGAGTATCCATTTACTTGCACTGTCAAATCTACTTTTGAGCGATAGCTGAATCTAGTACTGTCGAATAAGCAGTCAGATCCGCATTATTGCGGTGCTGTGCCAGGATATTTCCGGTTGCTGGATCGACGATAGTCAGAGAACCAGTTTGAGTTTTGTTAGCCGCAAAAAACTTGCTTAGACCTAATTGTTTTGCAGTTGCGACCGCTTTAGCAGCACTAGCTTTATTAGATACATCTAATGTCACAAAAGTGATTTTGTTGCCATACTGCTGCTTGATTTTGGAAACAGTGGGGGCAATATTTTTGCAAGCAGGACACCAGCTAGCATAGATATCTACAACTACTGGTTTACCTTGTAATTGTTTAGCTAATCGACCACCAACAGAATTAGCTGCTTTTCTACCCGCACAAGGGTTGGGTTTAGCAGCACAGGGATTTGGCTTAGCAGCGCAAGGGTTTGGCTTGGATGCACAGGGATTGGCGACTGCGGGGATTGCACCAAAGATGATGGTAGGTGCAACAGTCACGATGCTCAATAGGGAAATAGCAGCAAATGCAGCAAGAAATTTAACTTTCATAGGATTGTCTTTTTTACGTGGGTGTTGATTCGGTGTGCCCAATCTTTTAGGCTTGCCTATGATTAGAATCCAGCAAGATGAGTCTCAGATGAAGAAGACATGGAGATTAGATAAAATCATTTGCGATCGATTTGAGTTGATGCGGAGATCTACCCGCCCGCACTATAAATGTGCTGCCCTACGGGCACCCCTCCGAGGAGGGGATTTACCCACCCATAGTCTTCTTGTAAAGCAGTAAAAGATTGTTGTCTTCAGCAAAAATTCATCTTGCCATTAGGTAATGATCATATAGTTCTCTTAAACTTAAAATCGGGTACTAGGGGAGCAAATATGTTGGAACAAGATTGGTTGGCTACGAATGAAGGGCTTTGCATACCTTGTAAAATAGGCGAACAGGCGGATTGGAACGATAAACCCTATCGACTCTATCGATTCCTGACAGATGTCGAAGATATTGTCGATCGAGAAAGCGACGATCGAATTCGCCTCCAACGCATCTGTCCTCTAGTCCGACGGCTGCTGAATAGTTGTGAGTGGTTGCAACTGAACTTTTTGCCCCCAGATCCCGAAACAGGCTGGTCGGTGCAGATGCTCTACGATGAGCCAGATTTTCCGCTGACGATTCAAACGGTGGTTTGGTCGCCAGGAACAGCTTCTCCAGTCCACAATCACGCTACCTGGGGGATTGTCGCACTGCTAGATGGGCAAGAAAAAAACACCTTTTGGCAGCGATCTCCAACCACCGAATTTCCCGATCTGATCAAAGCCACAGGCGATCGAATTCTCACACCTGGCGACATTCTCTGCTTTACTCCCGATGCCATTCATCAGGTTGAATCGATCGGCGACGAACCCACGATTAGCTTCAATCTCTATGGTGCGACAGATTACGATCGCCGCTTTGAATTTGATCCCCTGCGTGCTACCGCTGAGATTTTTTAATTCTTTCCACTAATTCCAGATCGACTAATGCCCAGCCAGAACCTCATCCCCAAAACGATCCGTAACTTATTCAGAATGCGAGTCTCACCGACTTCGTTACAGTTCCGATTGACCCTAGAATTGGTTACTCTCTCCGCCGTTGGGGTTAGTGCTGTCGCATTCTGGGCGGGATGGCAGATGGAGCAAAATTTACTAACATCTCACAAGCAGTTGCTAGAGTATGTGGCAATGCGTTTTCCTGAGCAGGTGGAAATGTACAGTGAAGCAAAAACTGTCGAAGTTGGGCTAGAGCGGACGATCGATAAGCTTTCGACATCAGGGGTATCAATCTGGGTGCAAGAGCCTGATGGCAAGATTCTGGGCAAGTCTTCAGGGATAAATCAGCCATCGCCCAATTTATTAAATGCCTTTACCCAAACCGCAGCACCTGTCAAACCAACGATCGTCCAATTCGGCGATCGGTATATAGTTTTATGTGGGAATTCCCTGAACGTCAATGGTAAACTGGTGGGCAAAGTGTATCTTTCCCAAGATATTACAAGCGATCGACATCAATTAACCGCTGGTATTAATAGCTTAATTGGGAGTGGTATTCTGGCTATTTGCCTACTAACGATCGCCATCTCCCAGCGAATTCGCACGACACTTAAACCATTGGCACAGATGAGCCAAGTTGCCAGCCAAGTTTCTGCCGACGATCTGGGCGCGGCTAGACTCGAACTCCAGCAGGCTCCCGATGAGATTTTGGGACTGGCAACAGCCTTTAACGAGATGACAGTGAGATTATCGGGAGCATGGGAGCAACAGCGTCAATTTGTGGGCAATGTTTCCCACGAACTCCGCACGCCGCTATCAGTTGTACTCGGCTATCTCCAAAGTTTATTACGACGGGGGGATAATCTGAGTACGCATCAGCAACACGCCCTGGAAACAGCGATCGGTGAGACAGATCGAACGATTAGAATGCTCCAGGATTTACTCGATCTCGCCCGTGCGGATAGTGGTAATCTCCATTTTCGTCAAAGTCCAGTAGTTCTCAATACCCTGATTACGGAAGTCGTCGCGATGAGTCAGAAAGTCAGCAAGCATTCGATTTCAGTGCTGATGAATTCTGATGATGTTATTGCCCTAGCAGATCAAGATCGGCTGATGCAAGTATTAATTAATCTCGTGGATAATGCGATTAAGTACTCGAATAGTCCGATCGAGCTAATCCTCGAACAAACCCCAGATCGGGCGATTATTCACGTCCGAGATTGCGGAATTGGGATTGCACTGGAACATCAAAATCGAATTTTTGAGCGATTTTATCGAGCCGAAGAATCATCAACTCGATCTAGGGATGGGACTGGGTTGGGTTTGGCAATCTCTAAAAGCTTAATTGAAGGGATGAATGGTCGAATTACACTGCGATCGAAACCCAATGAAGGCAGTATTTTTACCATTTCATTACCAATTTGGAAACCAGTCTCTGTAACTAGTAAGTAAGGATAACTTATGAACGATCGAATTCTCTTAGTTGAAGATGACCCAAAACTGGCAGGATTTATTGAAGAAGAACTGATCTTAGAAGGTTATCAAGTTACTGTTGCTGCAAATGGTTTAGATGGGTTGACTATGGCTCGAAATATTAAACCAGATCTATTGATTTTGGATTGGATGCTGCCAGGAATATCTGGGCTAGATCTCTGTTTGCGGTTGCGATCGACAGGAATTCAGGTACCGATTATTATGTTAACAGCCAAAGATGAAATTCCCGATCGAGTCGCGGGATTAAATGCGGGAGCGGATGATTATGTCACCAAACCCTTTAGTATCGAAGAATTACTTGCCAGAGTAAAAGCTAGGTTGCGGCGAACACAGCCCGAAGATACCGATGCGTTTGAATTTGAAGATTTGACCTTAAAT
>CASBPY010000256.1 GCA_949127675.1 Synechococcales cyanobacterium PMM_0072 | reverse complement strand
CTAATAGGTAGCAACTTGGGTTAATTAGTTGATAGTCTGTATTGTTATTAGAACAATACAGACATTTTTTTGTGTTGTTAATTCTTTAAATTGAGATTAACTTTTTCCTTTCGTTCGCTATAACGATCGGTCATGAGTGAATAGTGAATAGTGTTAGATAGCTTAAATTTACCTAAAACAATACTGGGTTTATTTATGCCCCGCTATAGTAGATTGATTCACAAGGATTTAATTAATGCTATGACCCGTTCTCGAATTTCTTCCCGCACTCTAAGGAAAATTTCCGGTTGTTCGGCTGGATCGTCAAGCTGCCAGTCTTCAAACACTGATTGTTCTAACCATGCTGGGGGTAAATTCACCCCACAGCCACAAAGAGAAATGACCACATCAAAATCTGCTGATTTAAAATCATTCAAGGCTTTGGATGTCTGACTGGTAATATCAATGCCAGCATCTTTCATTGTAGAGATCGCTTCTTGACGGACGGTACTCGCTTCTAATCCAGAACTCGTGACCTCGATTTTTCCAGTCCCTAAATGTCGCGCAAAGCCTTCGGCCATTTGAGATCTGGCTGAGTTCTTTTTGCAGACAAACATTACTCGTTTCATGGTTTTCTCCTTAATTTTTAGTTTTTGAGATCGGCAAAATTATTAGATAGCTGGCGGTACACAATCACTGCCAACTGTGCGCCCAAAATCGGTGCGACCCAATACAACCACTGGTGCTGCAAATTGCCGCTAACTAGAGCTGGAGCTAGCGATCGAGCCGGATTCATACTCGCCCCAGTAATTGGCCCCATACAAGCGGCTTCTAGCATGACTGTTAAGCCGATCGAGATCCCTGCAAACCCGATATGGCTACGGCGATCTAGTCCAGATCCGAAAATCACTAGCATCAGGATAAAAGTGAGGACCGTCTCTAAGACTAGAGATTGGATCCAGTCGCCATTTCGTGGGATTGTGGCTCCCAAGTTACCCACGGAACCCAGGCAGATCCGCAATAGCACTGAAGCGGAGATCGCACCCAGTACCTGTGCCAAAATATAGGGCAGCACCAAGTTCCTGCGGAAAAAGCCACTGCTCCAAAATGCCAGTGTCACCGCTGGGTTGAAGTGCGCGCCGCTAATATGTCCGAGGCTATAAATCAACGCTGTGACTACTGCACCAAATACGATGCTGATGCCAAGATGGGTAACAGCACCATTGCTAAGTTGATCGACCATCACCGCACCTGTGCCAGCAAAAATCAGCACAAAGGTACCGATAAATTCTGCCAAGAGTTCGCGGGAATGTTTCATAGTTATATCGACGCACATCGATATTGATGACCGTCAATACTATATCAATCCACATCGAGATGTGTCAAGATAAAATTTATGACACTTTTACCACTTGCTGATTTTTGCTGTCCGCCACTGCTGGCAGGTAGTCTAACTGCCACAGAAGCGGCTGATGTCGCGGTTTTGTTTCGAGTATTGGGCGAACCAGCGCGGCTATTGTTATTGAGTGCAATTGCCGCACAACCGAGTCAAGAGGTTTGTGCGTGTGAATTGGTGGAGTCTTTGGGATTATCGCAGCCTACAGTCAGTCATCATCTCAAGGTGATGTACGAGGCTGGGTTATTGGCAAAGGAACGGCGGGGAAATTGGATCTATTATCGAATTGTGCGCGAAAGGCTGGTGTCTTTAGGCAAGGTACTTGATTAGATCGGGATTCGTTGATGCTTATTCCCGCGCACCTGTAACGATGAAGGTGACGCGAAAGGCGATATTAGTAGCATGATCGGCCATCCGTTCGAGATGGCGGATGGTTAAGGCGAGTAAGATACTGGGTTCGATCGATCCTTGGAGATTGGTTTGACTAGCTAAGGTTTGATAAATTCGATCGTAGGCAAAATCGACGGCATCATCTAACTTATGGACAGTGGGGCCAGCCGTACCATCTAGATTAGCCAGAGCTGCTAGGCTTGCTTCCAGCATGGCTCTAGCATAGTGAGACATCTGTTCGATCTCAGGGATACAAGGATGCTCTGGATAGGGAAACAATTTTAGTGAGATTTCACCCAAATCCTTGGCATAGTCACCAATCCGCTCCAGATCCCTCACCATTTGCATAAAGGCACTCAGCAGCCGCAAATCCTGGGCGACGGGTGAAGCAAACGCCATCAGTTCGGCACATTCTAGCTCGATCTGATGGTAATAGCGATCGATCTCAAGATCGATGATCGGGATCTGCTGGGTAATCTCGATCTCTCGCTGAAATAAGGAGCGATGTGCCAGTCGAAAGGAATTTTCGACTAATGCTCCCATCCGCAGTAGATCTTGCTCCAAGCTACGGCTGCGATGTCTAAACTGTTTAGATTCGTTCAATGAATAAGATGTCGGCATATTTAGATAATAATCATCATACCTAAGTATTAGAATCTACATAGATCTAGATAATTGGTAGTTGTCTTATATTACAACTATCATCAGCTTAATTAATGTTGCAAAACATACGATCTGCTTGTTTTTTGCTAGATCTGCGATCGAAATAACAAGATGACTCATTATCCACCATCCACCCGCTACTCTAAACATCTAAATTTGATCCAAGAAATAAAATATATTAATTACTCGGTAAAATTATTTTGAACCAAGCTCCGCCAGTTATTGGATGATTATTGGCGACGATCGAGCCTTGATGTGCGAGGATGATTTGACGGACGATCGCTAGTCCTAAGCCGCTGCCAGTGGTTTGAGGGTTGAGATTACTATTACTGGCTGGTATCCGTTGACGGGAGACATCACCGCGATACAACCGATCGAAAATATACGGTAGATCGGTTTGGGCAAACCCCGATCCATCGTCGAAGAAGTCTATTTCTACTCGACTCGATCCTGAGTACTGAATATCGATCGAAATATGTCCGCGATCAGGACAATACCGAATACTATTGTCAAAGAGATTGATTAATACTTGGGTAAACCTAGCAGGATCGAGTTTCAAGAGTAATTGTGGCAAACCCGTACAGCTAAATTCAATTTGTTTTTGGGCGGCAATTGGGGCTAAAGTATGCCAGACATCATCAATCAGCCGAATCAAATCTATCGATCCCAACCGGAGATTTTGAGTTCCAGGTGTTTCCAACCGACTGAGTTCTGAGAAATGCTGAACCAGATCGATCGATCGATTAGTTTCTTTTAAGATTCGATCTGCCCAGCGGGTCAGATCTGGTGTCACTTTTGCTTGTAATGTTTCGGCAAGTAGATAAATAGATGTTAGTGGCGTGCGAATCTCATGGGCGAGATCTCCGAGCCAGCGTTCCTGATCAGTGGCGGTATCGACTCGTTCTTGCTGGCTTTCTACAAATATCGCCATCGCGCCATCAGCCAGGGGAATAGCACTGGCTTTGAGCCAAATTGATTGAGAATCGGCAGCTTCCTGATAACCAAAGTGAAACTGCCAGATTAATTCAGTGGCAACTTGATTTGCGGCTTTTTCTGAGTCACTTTGTGAGCGAACTCGATCGATAAATCGATCGAGTTCATAAGAACGAACCAATTCTAATAATAATCTGGTTTTTCCGGCATCCCATTTATTAATTTGCAGCAAGTGTCGGGCGACCTGATTACACCATAAAACTTGATTGTCAGCATCGAGTTGCAAGTAGCCAATTGGGGCTTCCTGCAATAAAGATTGCCACCCGAATAACTGTTGTTGGAGTTGTGCTTGCTGATTTTGACTAATGATCGCTCTGCGGCGCAACTGAGACACGATTGGTAAGGAAATATCTTCCCGATCTACCGCTGATTCCATCACTGCTAAAACTTGCTGTAATTGTCGCTTAATCACGGATTCACGCCAAACGTAGCAACTGCCTGCGCCAACTAGCAACCCAGCGACTGTAGATATAAAGATGGCTAAAAATAACATGGTTCAATACAAGATTGGAACAATCGCCAATCCTAGATGCTGCGGTCATTTACTTACTATAAGTGCCAATTGACTAAATTATTTGTCAGATTTGGGTTGTCAGCAAAATATCCAACTTTAATCTGTCACATAGTTTGTAACTACTAAAATCGATTGTCCTGATAAAAATTGTTGCCAATAACTAGAGTTGCTATTGTCAGATTTACGGTTGGCTGCTATTAATAGTGTAACGAACAAGAATTTAGAGCTACCCTGATTTTCCAACATTCCAGCTTGCTTCCCGATCGTTTCCGTTACTAGTGATGATGCTCGCACTCAATATGTTGAATAATTCTGATATTCAGAACCTGGGCACTGTCACAAATCGTGTTTTAGTTGTAGAAGATGAAGAGTCAATTCGAGAATTAATCGTATTAGGTTTAGAAGAAGAAGGTTTTAATGTAGTTGCTGTTGGTGATGGTCAAACAGCACTAGATAAATGTCAAGTGCAAGCTCTCCAAGCTCAAGATTTTCCGTTCGATCTAATTGTGCTCGATCTGATGCTGCCCCAAGTTAATGGTTTAGATCTATGCCGATTTTTGCGTTACAAAGGCAATCACGTTCCCATTTTGATTGTTAGTGCCAAAACCACCGAAACAGACCGTGTATTGGGGCTAGAAATTGGTGCTGATGACTATATTAGTAAGCCCTTCAGTATGCGGGAATTCGTGGCACGTTGTCGTGCCCTGCTCCGTCGGAATCGATTAAATACGCCAGTCGAACCCACTATCGTCCAATTTCAAGATATCATTCTCTATCCTGAAGAATATCGCGTGATGGTGCGTGGAGTTGCTGTCAATCTCTCTCCCCGCGAATTTCGACTGCTAGAGCTATTCATGCAAAATCCCCGTCGCGTCTGGGGGCGAGAACAATTGCTGGACAAGGTTTGGGGGATGGATTTCATCGGCGATCGCAAAACCGTTGATGTCCATATCCGCTGGCTACGGGAAAAGCTCGAACTCGATCCCAGTCAGCCCCAATACATCACCACCGTGCGGGGCTTTGGTTATAGATTTGGCTAAGACATGTTGATTACATGTACCCCAAGTAATTGTACCTAATTTTAATACGCCCCATTCAAACGACTTGGTGCCCGCATCGGTGAATTCAGATCAATTCAACGGGGCTAGTCAATAGTCACTCGATGCAGTAGCTTATGCTTAAGTTACGCCTATCTACCTAGTGACAGATCCTAGGATCGTCGAGTATCTTAGTGTTAAGAACTATTAGCATTAAACGAGCGAGATATCAGCCCTTGTGCTGATGTCTACTTCAATATTTAAATAAACATCATGGCAAACGGAACAGTCAACTTTAAACTTGCTACTAACTTTGGAGTAGGTGGCAATCCTTTTTCTGCGACAGTTGCAGACTTCAATGGCGATGGCAACGCTGAC
This sequence comes from Synechococcales cyanobacterium PMM_0072, assembly GCA_949127675.1. Lineage (GTDB taxonomy): Bacteria > Cyanobacteriota > Cyanobacteriia > Cyanobacteriales > Chamaesiphonaceae > Chamaesiphon. Next base: position 1,044 of record CASBPY010000256.1, on the reverse strand, counting down.
TTAGCTGTGGGCAACAACGGTACAGCAAACACATCAGTCTTGCTCGGAAATGGCAACGGTGGTTTTAGTGCTGCAACGAACTTTGCCGTCGGGGCAAATCCTTTTACGATCGTCAACGCAGATTTCAATGGCGATGGCAAAGCTGACTTGGCTACTTCCGGCTACAAAGACGGTAAAGTCTCACTCCTACTCGGAAATGGTGCTGGCAGTTTTGGCACTGCCATCGACTTTGCAGTTGGGGCGCGACTAATTGATCTTGCTGTCGGAGACTTCAACGGCGATGGTAAAGCCGACTTAGCTGTTGCTGACGATGGTAGTAATTTAGCCGTGCTACTCGGAGATGGCAACGGCGGTTTTGGTATTCCCATCAAACTTGCCACGAACACTTTTCCACTTGCGGTCTCAGTCGGAGACGCAAACGGTGATGGCAAATCTGACTTGATTGCCGCTAATTCTGGCAGCAACAATTTATCAGTTCTATTCGGCGATGGCGCAGGTGGCTTTGGTGCTGTAAATAGTGTTGATGTCGGCCATGAATCCGCTATTGCCAAAGTTGGTGATTTTAATGGGGATGGGATTCCTGACTTAGTGTCAGACAACTATAAAAACAATAGCGTCGCAGTCTTATTAGGCACTGGGAATGGCAAATTTGGCCCTGCGACCAACTTTGCTGTCGGAAACAAGCCGTTCTCATTGACGGTAAAGGACTTAAACGGCGACGGAATTATTGATGTTTCTACTGTCAATAATGAGGGTAATAGTATTTCAGTTCTGCTCGGCAATGGCACAGGTGGTTTTGCTCCTGTGATTAACTTTGCGGTTGGCGATAATCCTGGGTTTGGAACAGTCGGCGACTTCAATAAAGATGGCCGTTTTGACTTGGTTTCGGTTAACCGTGGCAGTAATAACGTATCAGTTTTGCTAAACGAAATACTTGCTACACCTCCAGTAGTTGTTACACCTCCAGTAGTTGTTACTGAAACACCAGTCATTACACCCCCAGTAGTTGTTACACCTCCAGTTGTTACTGAAACACCAGTCATT
>CASBPY010000255.1 GCA_949127675.1 Synechococcales cyanobacterium PMM_0072 | reverse complement strand
TGATAAGTCCCAAGCAAGAGATTTGATGTCTGAATTAGTGATGACTTTACAAGCATCAACCAAGGTGGGGGTTAGTCGCATCTTTAGAACGAGAGATGATATGAACTCGATCGAACTTGCTCCAGAATATTCTATTGCTAAATGGCGTAACGATCCAGATGTTGAGAGAGAATTGAAAAGTTTCCTGAGAGGTTTAAATAATAGATCTCCATATTATGACAATGTAACCACAGCAATCCAGGCTCAATTCGATCTAGCAGATGCCTCCTTTAATGGACAAAAATCTGAAGGACTGAGATTTGCAGCAATTACTCAGTCAATTGCTATAAGTCTCGCTTCTAGTCCAGAATGGGCTAAATCTACATTGTTGCTCGATTTAGAAGAAGTCGAGCCTGATGGTGAAATGGTATCTAGCAAAATCGAGATAAAACATGCTAGTTCTAAGCAACATGTTCAAGAAATTACCCCTTGGATAAGAGAACAGATCTCTAGTGATATTGAGGATGGGAGAAAACTGTGGCTAGATCGAAGTAAGTTGTTCGATCAAATCGATTTCTGTGATTGTGTAGAAAAGCAATTAATAGATATATTAGCTGGCGATCCTAAATTAATACGCATTGTTAATATTCTCTCAACACTCAATCAAAAATGTCAATTTTGGGATGCAGGATTTCTTTCTCTAGAAGGATTGGATGAATCGGGTGAAAGTGAATCAACAATGAATAATTTAAATTTCCGAAAGAAGAGAACTTTTAGATGTCCTGACGGACAAGAAAGAGTATTCGATCGTCACATCAAACTTAAGTTTTGTAATTGGCGTATTTATTTCTTAGCTGAATCTCCGGATAGAGTAATTATCGGCTATATTGGAACACATTTGCCTACTACAAAATATCCAACATAACTCTCCAAACGCTCCATCGGCAAAACTCTGTATCTCATCAATGAACCTACTACCAGACTCTCATTCTACGATGTCCACAAGCTCCTAGACGTGCTGTAAAGACTAGTCGATAAGGGCAACTCCGTAATTGCGATTGGGCGAAGCCCACACTTCGTGAACGAACATAATCTCGACGTGAAACGTAGGATTAAAAGATATGAGTGCGGTCATCATCGATCGAATCCCGTCATCCATAATTGTCTCGACAAAGTAGCCCCAAAGTTCAGCTCAACCCCCAACCAATCCAATTCCGTTAAAATGGGGAGAAATACAGGCTGACCGACTTTCCCAGAATGAGTACCAAACTTTACCAAGAAATCAAAGAATTTTACGATGCATCTAGCAATCTGTGGGAAGGAGTCTGGGGTGAGCACATGCATCATGGCTACTATGGGCCAGATGGTAACTATAAAGTAGATCGCCGTCAAGCTCAAATCAATCTGATCGATGAGCTACTAAAATGGTCTGGAGATCTCACTACCAACCCACCCCAAACTATTCTTGATGTTGGTTGTGGGATTGGCGGTAGCAGTCTGTATTTAGCCAAGAAGTTCGGTGCGAGCGTCACGGGGATTACCCTCTCGCCTGTCCAAGCAAATCGCGCCAAGGAACGAGCTAGATCGGTTGGCTTGCAGAACAGTGCATTTTTTCAGGTGGCGAATGCACTGGATATGCCATTTGACGACAATAGTTTTGACCTGCTCTGGTCGCTGGAAAGTGGTGAACACATGCCAGACAAAGCGAAATTCTTGCAGGAGTGCTATCGGGTACTCAAGCCAGGGGGCAAGATGATTTTCGCGACTTGGTGCCATCGCCCAACGACGACAGCAAATCCGCTCAATAGTGAAGATCGCAAGCTATTGCAAGATATCTATCGGGTATACTGCTTGCCCTATGTGATTTCGCTGCCAGAATACACTGAAATTGTCACCCAGTGTGGATTTAAGGATTTGCATGTGGATGATTGGTCTACGGCAGTCGAACCATTTTGGGATGTAGTAATTGACTCGGCAATCACGCCACAGGCAATTATTGGGTTAATTAAAGCGGGTCGCAAAACGATCGAGGCGGCATTATCATTACGGTTGATGAGTAATGGTTATCGCAGCGGGTTGATTCGGTTTGGGCTAATTGCGGCAACTAAATAAATAATTAGCGAACAATTAGTTCGGAGATATCGTCTTCAATAGCAGGGGAAATTCCAGATTTTCTCTTCCTATTGATTGAACCTAGAGAGATTGGATCTCATCCGATCGACAGATGCTGACACCTTAATCGGAGTATTAAGATGTGAATGGAGAAATAAGTCAACAATCTGCCAACCGTAGCTTACAGCGGTGAAAGGAGCATTAAAGTTAGACTTTATGGAATTAGATCGCATTCATTTTTATGTTAAAGATGCCAATCGCACCAAAGACTTGTTGATTAGGCAACTTGGTCTGAAATCTTTGGGAGAGCAAATAAATGAGCAGACAATCGAGTATTTAGTGGGTAATACTTATCTATTGTTCGTGATTTCTGCACCACTTAATTCAGCTAGTCCAGTCGCTGAATACTTGCAACGTCATCCATCGGGGGTAAAGGATATTTCGTTTCGGGTAGCTAATCTGGATCAGATCGCCCGCAGGGTCAATCAAATGGGGATCGAGATCGTTGCAACTTCACCAGATGGAGTCAAATTGCCGTGGTTGAAGATTCGGGGCTGGGGTGATGTGGATCATACAATTAGCCAATCTCCACCAGTACCAGCACTAGCCCAGTCCACAATCGATCGAGCGGATCGAATTATTGGGATCGATCATCTCGTCCTCAACGTTGGTGTTGGTGAATTGGCACCAGCTACGATCTGGTATCAAAATCTGTTTGATTTTCGAGTGCAACAGACCTTTGATATTCAAACTCAGATGTCGGGATTGACTAGCAAAGCTTTGATTAGTGCCTGTGGCAAGATTAGGTTTAATATTAATGAACCTAGTTCGGGCAACTCTCAGATTCAAGATTTTATTGATCGGAATCATGGCGTGGGAATTCAACATATTGCCTTGCAAACCAATGATATCTTTCTCACAATCGATCGAATGCGACAGCAACAATTAGCATTTCTAGAAATCGATCCAATTTACTATAGTCAGTTACAAATCAGAGCTAGGACTGTCCAAACTTCAGCTTTAACCACTACAGAATGGCACCAACTTCAAAATCTCCAAATTCTAGCCGATTGGTCAGAATCTAATTCTGAAGCAGTACTGCTGCAAATATTCACTCAGCCGATCTTTGAATCCCCCACCTTCTTCTTTGAAATCATCGAACGCCGTAATCGAGCCAAGGGATTTGGGCAAGGCAATTTTCAGGCATTATTTGAAGCCATCGAGCAAAACCTAGCCGCGTAGTAAAGATCGCGAACGGTTAGATGTAGTTTAAAATAATGGTGGCGGAATCGATCGTTGGCCGATCCCAGTCCTTCGATCGTTAGTGTTTACACCAAACTATGTATCAATCTTCCCCCCGCAAGAACTTTTTAGACATTCTCGTCGAGCCAACCTCGATCGCAATCCTCGTGTCGATCGCGTTACATGCCATAATTGGCGCAGGTTTGCCATTCTTTACCCAGCTAGAAAAAGAAGCGAAAAAATCTGATCCTGGGACAGTAAAAGTAGTAGAACTCACTCCCAACGAACTGCAACGGATTCCCCAAGCACCACCGATTCCTGCGCCAGAGATTGTTGCTAAACCAACAACTCTTCCCACTCCTAGTCTCGTTACACCACCAATTTCACCTAACTCTCCCACGATCCCATTCTCGCCGATGCGGATTCCCCTAGAAAAGCTAACTCCTCAGCCATCGAAAGGGAAAAAAGATCAGCAAGCAATTCCCCAGCAACAACCTGCTAAACCTAAATTCGACCCCAATATTAGTTTCAAGCAAACCCCCAAGCCAACTAAACCCTCTGAGAAAAAGGACGTTACGACTAGACCAAACCCAAGGCCCAAGCCAGCTCCGATTCCGATCGAGAAAAAACCTAAAATAACCGCAGTTACTCCAATTCCAGCCGTTAATTCTGATGACGATGGCGGCAACTTGCAGCCGAATACTCC
>CASBPY010000254.1 GCA_949127675.1 Synechococcales cyanobacterium PMM_0072 | reverse complement strand
TGTCGATCGTTACCTATGATCCGCAAACACAAGATGCTCTAGCCAAGCTGATTAGGGGTGAGATCGATCCGAATCTGGAGCGTAGTCTGTTAGATCCCAGTTATGTAGCGATCGAACCACCACCGATTCCGGCACCATCAAGCGTACATATTCCTACGCCGATTAACTCTCCAGCACCGATCCCCGTACCAATCCCAGTACCAACCATATTACCCAGCCCAGTGGTAATCGCTCCGGCTCCAGTGGCAAAACCTCAGCCTAGTCCGATCGTTCAAACCCCCGTAATTCTCAAGCCAGAGCCAGTTGAAGCTACAGAACCGATCGTCAACCCAATAGTTCCATCAACCCCGATACCTGAGCCAGTCACAAGTAATCCTGTCAAAGAAATCCAACCGCCCATTCCAGTTGCCAAGGCACTTCCAGTTGAGATACCCGTTCCTGAAATAGTGAAAACAGCACCGATTCTCCCCACTCCTCAACCGCTGCCAGCATCGACACCAAAACCAGCTCCGATCAATGTGCCCGTGCCAGTCGTGCCTGAAATAATCGCCAAAAAGGATCCAGTTGTCGATCCAAAAGTATCAACCCCATTGGTTCAACCACCACCTCAACCGCAGCAGAACGAGCAGCGAAGAGAACCGACAGCCTTTTCAACAGAGAATCGAATTGAATCACCTCAAACTCCTTCCCCTGAGACTTCTTTAGTGGCTCCCACGCCAGTAAACACCTGGCAAATCCAAGCCAACGAGTTGCGAAAAGCCGCAGGAGTAAAAATCCGCGCATTTACAAATACAATTCCCGCAAAAGCGCAGAGATTTGGGCACAATGTGCAAATCTGGGTAAGTAATGCAATTAACCAAATTCAAGAATGGAGAGCAGCCCATGTGGACTAAAATCGGCGAAGAGATTGCTCAAGCCACAGGTAAAGATTTTGAGATCGTAGATCATCAATCGATCGGTGGTGGTTGTATCAATCAAGCATATTTAATTAGTAACAATCAAGAGCAATATTTTGTGAAGCTTAATCGAGCAAACCTAGTAGAGATGTTTGCCGCCGAAGCAAAAGGATTATCGGAAATAGCCACAACAGCAGCCATTAAAGTACCGATCCCAATTTGTTGGGGCATAACTGGAGATCAAAGTTATTTAGTATTGGAATATCTGGATTTGACAGATGATGCAACTCCTAAAAACTGGAATCAAATGGGTCGAGATTTAGCGACAATGCACCGTCACAAAATCAGCAGCAATCGACAATTTGGTTGGCATACTGATAACACGATCGGATCGACACCCCAAATTAATACGTGGGAAGACAACTGGGCAACTTTTTTTACTAATCACCGAATTGGCTATCAGCTCCAACTCGCCCAAAGTAATGGTGGTAAATTTCCTAGAGCCACAGAACTAATTGCAAAAATTCCCAAGCTATTAGCTAACTATCGACCTAAGCCATCCCTAATACATGGTGATTTGTGGAGTGGAAATGTTAGCTTTACAACTGCTGGTGTTCCGGTAATTTTTGATCCGGCAACTTATTGGGGCGATAGAGAAGTAGATGTGGCAATGGCTGCACTATTTGGTGGTTTCCCTAACGCTTTTTTCCAAGGCTACGCTGATGTTTACCCCTTAGATCCTGACTACTCAACTCGCAAAATTTTATACGATCTTTATCACATTCTCAATCATCACAATTTATTTGGAGGGAATTATCAAGGTCAGGCAAATAATATGATTGATCGACTGTTATGGTAGAACCTTTTCAAGTCTAAAACCTAGATGGTGGGCAGTGCCCACCCTACAAAGCTACAAATCTTAAAATTTAGAAGATATTAATTATTAATTATCAATTATTAATTATCAATTAATCTATATTCCTTTAGAAACAGCACTGCCAGTACCTTGAAACATTACCCAAGACAGGAAAAAATTCGAGATAAAAATTGCAAGTAGAGAGGTCACAACTGCGGTAGTTGTTGATTGTCCGACTCCTTTTGCACCACCTGTCGTTGTTAATCCCCAACTACAACCAATAATGGCAATCAGCGCGCCAAAACATACAGCTTTGATTGGTGCGGTACAAAGATCCCAACCATCCAAAAAATTGCGGGCTGAGTCCAAAAACACTCTTCCTGGCATCCCAAAGATACTAGTGGCAATCAAAAGTCCACCCAACATCCCAGCCACGATCGATAAAATTGTCAGCAATGGTAACATGACACAGCAAGCAATCACGCGGGGAACCACTAAATAATCGACGGGATCTGTCTTGAGAATATACAGTGCGTCAATTTGTTCGCTGACTTTCATCGTGCCAATTTCTGCTGCAAATGATGAGCCAACTTTACCAGCTAGTACTACCGCAGTGAGTACGGGTGCTAGTTCCCGCGTGAGCGTCAGGGAGAGCACGCCACCGACAACTTGTCCTGCACCAATATTAATAAATTCTCGTGCTACCTGAATCGTAAACACCATCCCGACAGTAGTAGATATCAGCAGAGCGATTAGTAATGACTCTGGCCCAACGAGAGCCATTTGCTCAATAATATTGGGGTAATTGAATTTACCTTTCAGAATGTGAACGATTGTTTGTCCACCCAAAAAAATGGCTGCAATAAATCGTTTAAACCATAAACTCATATAGATGTCACAGGTAAGGGTGTGGGATGTACGGGGTTATACAATTTGTTGAGCAGAAATAGCCATTAACAAGATCCATTGCAGCTCTGTCTCAGATACTAACAACACTCAATGGGGTATTTTAGTAGAGGCGTGTTTACTTTCCCTCACTAGTAGTTATATTTTATGGTAGCAGTAGCAATTCTAGCAGCGGGCAAAGGCACGCGAATGAAATCAGACTTACCCAAAGTATTGCATTTATTGGGAGGCCGATCGCTAGTCGAGCGGGTATTGATTAGCTGTGCAGATCTTCAACCCGAACGTCAACTAGCGATTGTGGGATATCAAGCAAATCGCGTCAAGGATGCGATGCTGCATTATCCTGATCTGGAGTTTGTCGAGCAAATCCAACAACTGGGAACTGGACATGCTGTCCAACAATTACTGCCTCATCTAGCTGATTTTACGGGAGATTTGCTCGTTCTCAATGGTGATGTACCACTGCTGCGTCCCGAAACCCTCAAAGCACTCCTAGAGACTCACCAACGGCATCAAAATGCCGCAACGATACTCACAGCCAAAATCCCCAACCCTCAAGGCTACGGACGGGTATTTTGTGATAGTAGCAATCTGCTCAAAGAAATTATCGAAGATCGGGATTGTACTGACACCCAGCGGCAAAATCAGCGGGTGAATGCAGGGATATATTGCTTCAATTGGCAGAAGCTGCAAGCAGTGTTGCCTAATCTACAAAGCAATAACGACCAAAAGGAATTTTACATCACTGATGCAGTTAATTTTCTGTCGCCTGTGATGGTCTACGATGTACCTGATTATCAGGAAATTTTGGGTATTAATGATCGCCGTCAATTGGCTAGTGCCTATCAGATCTTGCAGTCGCGGATCAAAGATGATTGGATGGCAGGGGGGGTGACAATTATCGACCCCGATAGCACCACGATCGATGATACTGTCAAGATTGGTGTGGATGCGATTATCGAACCGCAGACTCATTTGCGCGGGGACACGACGATCGGGATTGGCAGTCGGATTGGCCCTGGCACTATGATTGAAAATAGCCAGATTGGTAGTAATGTTAAAGTACTATATTC
>CASBPY010000253.1 GCA_949127675.1 Synechococcales cyanobacterium PMM_0072 | reverse complement strand
GGGGATAGGGGTTGATTTTTTGCTTGTTCAACGGTAATATCATTACCCCTAGCCACTCGTCGCTAGTCGCTGTATCCTAGTAGACTAGGTATTTATATGCAGTTTTTTATATATGTCTGATTCTATTACTAACTCAACCAAGACAATCCGCATCGCTTCGCGGAAAAGTCAACTGGCATTAGTCCAAACCTATTGGGTGCAAGCCGAATTGCAGAAACACTTTCCAGATCGAACTTTTGAAGTCGAGATGATGAGCACCCAAGGAGATAAAATTCTCGATGTACCCCTAGCCAAAATTGGGGATAAAGGGCTATTTACCAAAGAGCTAGAAGTCAAAATGCTCGATCGAACTGCCGATCTAGCAGTTCACTCACTCAAAGACTTGCCTACCAATTTACCAGAAGGTTTGATGCTTGGTTGTATTACCGAGCGAGAAAATCCGGCTGACGCACTCGTCGTCAACGACAAGCACAAAGGGTGTCAACTCGATACCCTGCCAAAAGGTGCCGTAATTGGTACATCTTCCCTGCGGCGATTGGCACAACTCCGCCATCATTTTCCCCATTTTGTCTTCAAAGATGTGCGGGGAAATGTGAATACTCGCTTGGCGAAACTAGATGCTGGCGAATATGATGCGTTGATTCTGGCCGCTGCGGGCTTACAACGCTTAGATTTTGGCGATCGGATTCATCAGCTCATTCCGGCTAGTTTGTCGCTGCACGCGGTGGGACAGGGCGCACTAGGAATCGAATGTCGAACTGAAGATCCAGAAATTCTGGCGGTACTCCAAACACTGCAACATCAACCGACTGCGGATCGTTGTTATGCAGAGCGGTCATTTTTACGGACATTAGAAGGTGGTTGTCAGGTACCGATCGGGGTCAATACTACCATCGATGGTGACAAGCTCACGCTGGTGGGGATGGTATCTAGCTTGGATGGGAAACGACTGGTGACGGATACAATTACTGGATTGGCTGTCAATGCTGAACAAATCGGCAAGGATCTAGCTGATTTGCTGCGGAGCAAGGGCGCACAAGAAATTCTTGATGAGATTTTTGAATTGGTGCGACGGGATGGTTTGAAAAAGGTATTGGATGAACAAACAAGTTAGAATTTAGGGTTTAGTGCGGGAGGGCGGGTTTTGTTGGAAGATGTTTGTACTAGACGATATTAGATTGCATAAACCCGCCCTTACAGTTGGATGGAAAACTGCGTCAGATCTGTAGGGGTAGGTTTATGCAGAAAATTGTCGATGTTACTGTTCAATCCTAAACAAAACCTACCCTCCTTCACCAGGATCTAAAAAGATCTCAAATGGGTTCCATAGCTGCAAGAAAAGGTTTTGTACAGACAGCCTAAAGCCTAAAGCCTAATTCTTCCGTTTCTGAAAGACTCTTAGATTAGCTAAAGTCCGCTGATAATTGACAGCATCACCTTGCAATTGAAATAATGCGGCAGCAATTTTGAGATCGGTGATTGCTCCCTTGCAATCGCCCATGCCCTGACGAGCAGTCGCGCGATTGTTGTAGGTAATTGCTTTGTCAGGGAGAATTCGCACTACTTGGGTATAGTCGAGATAAGCACCGCGATAATCTCGAAGATTGAGTTTGGCTACTGCGCGATTGTTGTAGGCAAGAACACGATTTGGATCGAGCCGAATCGCTTCGGTATAATCTGCGATCGCTAGGAGATTTCGATCGAGTTTAGCATGTAAGATTCCCCGTTCAACGTAGGCATCTGTGTCCTGAGGATTTTGTTGCAGGGCTGCATTTAAGCTAGAAATAGTTGCTTGAGCTGGTTCGATTTGGCTGGGATTGGGTGCCGCTGACGCAAGTAAAGGTACTGATACAACCGCAATTGTGGTCAGAATACTTAGTTGGGATAATAAATATTTAATCATCATTAATTAGTTGATAGTGAATAGTGAATAGTGGATCGTTAACTAGTTTGTTAGTAAAGCCGTAATCCAGGAAAACAATGGGGGTTTTTGGACAAAGTTTTAGTGAATAGTCGGAATAGAAAAACCTAGAGCAGCTTTGACTTCGGCGAGGGTTTGATTGGCAATTGCCGCCGCGCGTTGTTTGCCATCATAGAGGATTGAGTCTAGATAAGTTCGATCTGCCATTACTTCTTGGTACTTGACTTGAATCGGACGCAAATGTTCGATGGTAGCTTCTGTGAGTAAGGGTTTAAATTGACCCCAGCCGAGATCTTGGCATTCAGTTGCGACATCTGGCTTAGACTTACCAGACATCAACATGTACAGTGTGAGTAAATTCCGACATTCTGGTCTATCTAGTGCATCAAACGTTAATCCCCGTTCGAGATCTGTTTTACACTTCTTAATTTTCTTCTGAATTAATTCGGGAGTATCTAAGATATTAATTCTACTCAGATCTGATGGATCTGATTTGGACATTTTTCTAGTGCCATCGGTGAGACTCATGACTCTAGCACCATCAGCTTGAATTAGCGGTTGAGGTAATTTCAAGACTGGATTCTGCTTGGCAAATTGATGATTGAATCTGCCAGCAATATCGCGGGTTAATTCTAAATGTTGTTTTTGATCTTCACCGACAGGAACTCGATCTGCTTGATACAAAAGAATATCCGCAGCCATTAACACTGGATAATCTAATAAGCCAACATTAACATTTTCACCCTGTTTAATTGCTTTTTCTTTAAACTGAATCATGTCTTGGAGCCAGTTTAAGGGTGTGACACAATTTAAGAGCCAAGCTAATTCACTGTGGGCGGGAATATGGGACTGAATAAAAATACTGGCATGTTCGAGACTAATGCCACAAGCTAAATATAGAGCAGCAATTGTATAACTATTTTCGGCTAAAGTCAGCGGATCGTGAGGAGCCGTGATCGCATGAAGATCGACGACACAAAAATAGTTTTCATATTCATGTTGGTGTTTTACCCAATTCCGAATCGAGCCTAAATAATTACCAAGATGTAAATTGCCAGTCGGTTGGATACCAGATAAAACACGTTTCTTGTTCATAAACACATAGATTAATCGAACTAGAGCCAGTTCGATTGTCGATCGACAGGTGCTTTATTATAGCAAATACCCGTCAATTTCTCCATCAAAATGTTCCGCCATTACGCTTAATTCAACGGATCCTGACTGAGATCGCCTGACTGCAATCCTAGTGATTCAATCTGCGCCTGAATAAGCTGATGAAAGCTGTTGTTATTAAAGCGTTTGGCTGCTAAGGCTCCAAATAGCAGGACTTTGCGAGCTGTGCTTGGTTGTCCCAAGTGCTGGAGGGCGATCCCTTCCGCATAGAAGCCTGTCTCATCTCGATCGACTAATCGCTCTAATCCCCGCGATTGGAGCAGCCGCGCCTGCTCAAAATCTGCCATTGCATTGGTGATATCACCTAATTGATGATAAACAATTCCCCGATGATATCGAGCCGAAACATAGTTGGCGGAAATATCAATTGCCTTGGTCAAATTATCGATCGCTTCACGTTTTAAACCAGAGATACTTGCGATTACGCCGATGATATAGTTGGGCCAAAAACTAGTACTATCTAAAGATTGAACTACCTGACAATCTGCTTGAGCGAGATTATAATTATTTTGTCTAAAATAAATCCAACTTCGTTGAATATACGCATCTAGATGTTGAGGATTGAGACCGATCGTATTACCATAATCTTGTAAGGCTAGATCGATATCACCCCGTTCGGCGTAGATTAAGCCTCTCCGAAAATATGCACCGACAAGTTGCGGATTTAACTCAATGGCACGAGTACAATCTTTGAGAGCTGGATCAGAATCCCCCAGACTGCGATAAATTTCTGATCGTTCTTCGTAGACAATTGCTTCAGGTTTGCGATCGATAGTAATGTTAAAATCGATTAATGCACCTGGTAAATCGCCAGATTTACGACGAGTTCGTCCACGGGCATGGTGGAAAATAGGATGCTTTGGCTGCAACTCAATTGCTCGATCTAGATCGAGTAATGCCTGAGGAAATTTTTCCAACCGTTCATAACAAACACCACGATAGTAATATCCATTTGGATCTTGAGGGTGTGTTTGAATATGTCGATCCAACTTTGGCAGAGCCGTTTGATATTTTTCAGTTTTGACTAGGGCAACGGCATTTAACCAGCTTGCCGATGAATGATTGGGGTCGTGTGCGAGAATTTTTTGACAATCAACTAACACTTGATCGTAGTTTTTGAGAATTTTATTGACTAATGCCCGTTGATAGTAAAAATTGACTGGTGTGGGATCGGCTGCAATCGCCGCAGTCAAGGCAGTCAGGGCACCTGAATAGTCCTGAACGTCATAACAGACCTGAGCCATGCCGCTATGGGCAACAGCGAGCTGAGGACACCATTCGATCGCAATCTTGTAAGCAGATCGCGCCTGGGCGTAATCTTTCAGGGCTAGAGATTTGCGACCACGTTCGCAGTATTGCATGGCGACACCCTGCCCAGAGAGTGAGGGGGCGGCAAGATCGGCAGGGGGGACAGTCGGTGAAGTCGCAATCACCACATCTGCTGGCGGGATCGTTGCGATCAGATTTGGATAGTCCTGTTCTGGGGCAAATTCTGGAGTGGAGTAGGGTTTTGACATGGCCGGAGTGCCTCAAAAAAGAATGATTACAGCACTTTCCAGTAATATGCAGGACGTTATTAGTCTGAAAAGGGAGAGCGGGGTCAGGAAGTACTTTACAATTGAGGCATCTGATTTAACGGTATTGCCGTTGAGCGAGCACAAATGTTAGGTACATCAATATTAACTATAAAATTAGACAACTGGCTCAGTATTTACACGGCAATTTAGTGTTTTGATATACCTGAGATACCAATCTGATAATTAAAATTTGGAAAATTAATTCATACTTAAAGCTTCGATCGTGAACATGATTTGCTGATGAAAAACATTACTTTTGAGCTTTTGGGCAATTACTGCTGCTTGATTTAGCATCACTCTAGCAGCATCTGCTTGTCCCAGATGGTAGAGAGCTAAACCTTCAGCATATAATCCAGTTTCATCACGTTTGTTTAAGCAATCTAACTGTTGAGTTTGGATTGCCTGAGCTAAAGTAAAATCTGACATAGCCTTACTTTCATGCTTTAAATCATGATGTAGTAGCCCCCGATGATATAGAGCACAAATAAAACTAGGCTCAAACTCGATTGCCTTGGTAAAACTGAAAATTGATTCTTGTTTTAGTCCTGATAATGACTGAACTATCCCTAATAAATAATTAGCAGGTACAGACTCCCGATTGATCGCGAGGATTTGCTCACAATCTGTTTGGACTGAGGCATATTCACCATGTCGAAAATAAATCCAACCTCGTTGAATATACGCATGAATATCTCGATTGTTAATTTGAATTAGTCGATGATAGTCAGCTAAAGCAGCATGAAGATTGCCAACTTCGGTATTGATGATGCCCCGTTGATAGTGAGCATCTACTAGGTGTGGATCGAGATGAATTGCTTGATTACACTGAGACAAGGCACGGGGGTAATCGCCGCGACTAATATAAATATCAGCACGATTGCTATAAGCTTGAGCCATTTGTGGATCGAGATAAATTGCTCGATCATAATCTGCCATTGCACCTGTAAAATTACCTAACTGCTGGAGAATTCGTCCTCGTCTACGATATAAGATTGCTAAATCACTTTTCAGTTCGATCGCTCGATTTAGATCTATTAAGGCATCCGATCGATTATCCAATCGTTCGTGACAGATCCCCCGATAATAGTGGGCATTGGCACAGTCATTACGTAAATTGAGATATTGACTAAAATTAAAGATCGCTAGTTGATAACTACCCATGTCAAAATGAGTCCGAGCATTCAACCATCGGGCTGGGAGATCGCTGGGCTGATGTTCGAGGATGAATTTACAATCTAAGAGAATGCGCGGATAGTCACCGAGCTTTTTATTAATTAACGCACGGCATTGATAAAAGTTGATCTGATCTTGATCCCGTTGAATTGCTCGATCGACTGAAACTAATGCTGCGGCATAGTCTTTTTGGTGATAATAAATTTGTGCCAAGCCCCCGTCAGCGATTGCCAAAGTCGGATTGATTTTGAGTGCAGTTTGATAATCAGTTTCAGCTTGTCGATAATTCTTCAGTTCAATTAATGATTTAGCTCTGGCACAATAAGCTAACTCAAAATTAGGATTGAGGGCAATCGCTTGAGTATAGGCTTCGATTGCGCTCTGGTGCTCACTCCTAAATGCAAAATCGTCACCCTGCTGACACATTTTTTGGACTTGGGCATTGATTTCACTCTTCGGTAAATCTAGCTGTGATGGTGATGTCGAGTTATTTTGGGCAAGATACGACATAAGGGAATATTTGTCGGGAGTGCTAGGCGGAAATATGTAAAAGGTAGTCGCTAGCTTATTGTGCCCAGTTTGATTGGAGTTATTACTATTATTTGGGAATAGGGGATAGGGGGACTGGGAGACTAGGAGACTCCTAACTGTTCACTATTCACTATCCACTGCTTCGAGCGCGTGAAGTAAGTCCTGAGTGCTAAAGGGTTTGGCGAGAAAGGATGTAGCTGGCTCGCCGTGGCTTTCAGCGGCAATTTCAGCAGCGGATAAACCACTCATGAGGATGACGCGGACATGGGGATCGATCGAGTGGAATTGAGCGATCGTCTGGTCTGGATTACCGCCAGGCATCATATAATCGAGCAGGATGGTGTGAATTTGATCGTGGTGTTGACGATATAGCTCGATCGCTTGTTGACTATTTATGGCGGTCATGCTCTGATAATCGTAAGATTCGATCGTGGTACTGAGAATTTCCCGAATCGAAGGCTCGTCATCGACGATCAAAATCAGTTCGCCTTTGCCTGTCAGGGCTGGTAAGATCGATTCAACCTGGACTGGTTCGATTTGGTTATTGGCTGGTAAGTAAAATCGAAATTGTGTCCCCTGGTTGACTTGACTAGAAATATCTACAAATCCCTGGTGATTGTGGACGATCGTTTGGACTGTCGAAAGTCCCAATCCCGTACCTTTACCAACTGGTTTGGTTGTGAAAAATGGTTCAAAAATGCGACCGAGTAGTTCTGGCGGGATGCCAATGCCAGTATCAGCGATCGTAATCGCTACATAAGCCCCACCGTGGGCATCTGGATGTAATTTTGGATACTTGTCTGTGAGGATGATATTCTCCGCCTTAATCGTCAATTCACCCCCCTCTGGCATCCCATCACGGGCATTGACACACAAGTTGATCAGCACTTGATGGAGTTGGGTGCTGTCAGCGGATAGTGTCCATAAGTTACTATTTTCAATCTGGAGACTAATCTCGATCGATCTGGGGAAAGTCTGTCTGGCAATTTGGACGACTTCCGCGAGCAAATGTCGGGGTTGGAGGATCGTATGTTCGCCATCACCACCCCTGGCAAAAGTGAGAATTTGGGCGACTAATTCTCGCCCCCGCTTGGAATTTTCCGCGAGCGTTCCGAGCAGTTTTTGGGTACGTTCGTCGAGATTTTTGAGGCGGAGTGGTAATAGTTCAGTAATGGCGACGATCGGGGTCAGAATGTTATTCAAATCGTGGGCAATCCCACTCGCTAGGGTGCCCAGATTTTCGAGTCGTTGAGCGCGGAGAAATTGGCGTTCGAGTAATTTATATTTGGTAATATCAGTATCGATCGTCAAAATCGATTGGGGTGCGCCATTTGTGGCAACAATCAGATACCAACGACTAGCCACAGTAATCTGTTTACCTGTTTTGGTCAATAATTGACGTTCCCCAGTCCATTCTCCTCGATCGAGGGTCAGATCGATCGATTCTTGATAATGTGGATCCTCAACAATATCGCCAAAATCTACAGCTTGCTGGCTCATTGCTGCTGTTTCCAAACATCCGTAGATCTTTTTTGCACTACGATTCCAATATTTTACCTGTCCATCGATCGAGAATAGAACCAGCGCATCCGTAATTAAATCTAATAGAATTGATTGCTCGCAACAAAGATAATGTAGCTCGGCAATCTCTTGCGGCACAACTCGGATCTTGTTGACGACTGCCGATGGACTGTTAATTTCCATAGATTATTTCAAGGTGCCCACACCCCGCTCTCGATCGGCTAACTTCTTTAGCATAACTCTAGATTTGAGTCATTACTATTCAATCTTAAACAAATATTAAATAAAATGCCATCAATGATATTTATATGATACATAAGTCGGGTAATTCGACTAGCATCAATAACCTGTCCATTCTTAAATCCAGCAAATCCTCAGGGGAGATGGATTATAATTTAGTGGTTCAGATTCTTGCTTGCTCAACCCAATGGTATCGACTTCCACCAGCCGCCAGTACTTGCCTCCAGCCACCGCCGACGCATCCCCCAACCAGCACATTCTCCCACTGACTGCCAAAGTTAACGACAGGGATTGTCTGGAAGTTGGTGGCTGCGATGTGACAGAATTGGTGCAGCAATTTGGCTCACCGCTATATATTCTAGACGAGCAATCGGTGCGTACTGCCTGCAAACAGTATCGGGATGGCTGGCAGCAACATTATCCAGGTGAATCTCTAGTCATATATGCTTCTAAAGCGTGGAGCTGTTTAGCGGTATGTGCAATCGCCCGTAGTGAAGGACTCGGTATTGATGCGGTATCTGGTGGTGAAATCCTCACCGCAATTAGAGCTGGTGTGAGTGCTGAAAATATCTACTTCCACGGTAATAATAAATCAGTTGCCGAACTGGAACTGGCTATTTCCAAAGACTGCCGAATTATTGCCGATAACTGGTTAGAACTCGAAAATATTGCCAAGATTGCTAGTGCCACAGGTAAAAATGTTCCGGTGATGATTCGACTCACCCCAGGGATTGAGTGTCACACCCACGAATACATTCGCACCGGACATTTAGATAGCAAATTTGGTTTCGATCCCAATCAACTCGATGAAGTCTTCACTTGGTTGAGCAAACAGACAGATATTACTTGTATCGGTGTTCATGCCCACATCGGTTCCCAAATCTTTGAGCAGCAGCCCCACCAAGATTTAGCAGGTGTGATGGTGGAATGGTACAAACTCGCCCTCAGTCACGGCTTACCGATTAGTGAAATCAATGTCGGCGGTGGTTTGGGGATCAAATATACCGAAGCCGACGATCCGCAAAGCATCGACGAATGGGTAAAGAACGTCGCCACCGCCCTCAAAGTTGCCTGTGACGAGCATGGAGTCGCCTATCCGCGAGTATTATCCGAACCAGGACGTTCCTTGATTGGGAGTAGCTGCGTCACCGCCTACACTATCGGGGGCAACAAAACCGTCCCTGGTATTCGTACCTATATCAGTATTGACGGTGGTATGTCTGATAATCCCCGCCCGATTACTTACCAATCTACCTATCGGGCAATGATTGCCAACAAGATGTCCGCACCCATGACGGAAACTGTGACGATCGCTGGTAAGCACTGCGAATCTGGTGATATTCTGATCAAAGATGCTCAGATTGCCGCCTCTGTGCCTGGAGATATCTTAGTTGTCCCCGCCACTGGTGCATACAACTATAGTATGTCTTCTAACTACAATCGGATCACCCGTCCCGCAGCCGTACTAGTCAATCAAGGCAAAGCAAATATCATCATCGAGCGCGAGAGTTACGATGACTTATTACGCTTCGACAAGTTACCAGCAAGATTAGTAGATTAAAATACTTCTTCTTCCATACCTAGCCACCATTCGCCCAGATTCATCATCGATTGGTAGATGTCTTCCAATCTGGCTTTGTACTCCTCTGGTGACAAATCTGGCTTGGCTTCGGCTAACTTTTTCAATCGGAGTTGCACCAGTAACCATGATTTACCCATGCCATCGGTATCTTCGATATATCTAGCTAATTTTTCGCTATTCATGTAGATGGAGTCTGGGACAGTCTATATTAATCTGAGATACTTTGGGAAGTGGTTTTCTACCAGAATGCTTATGCCAGCTAGTGTAACTCTCTCCCCTTCCTAACTATATCCAAAATATAATCTGTTAACTGGTAATTTTTTCCACTATAATCGATCGCATATAGCTGATAGTTAGCTGGTGGATATTTTTAGGAATCAGCAGATGAATCCCAATCCTCAACTCATGAAAGCAGTGGAAGAACTCGGTTATCGAGTCACCTGCGGGGATGTTGTCACCCATACGGGTATCTATCTGGAAGAAGTGCGAGCGGGATTGCTGACGTTAGCGAGTCAGACTGGTGGACATCTTCAGGTAACAAATACTGGGGAGGTGATTTATGTTTTGGCTCCAGATTTTAGGCGGATTTTACTGCGGAAGTCGATCCGATTGCAGTTTCAAGGGTGGTTTGATCGATTTTGGGCGTTAGGATTTTACTTAGTTCGGATTTCGTTTGGGGTATTATTAATCGCTTCGATTACGGTTGTTTATCTGGCGATTTTGGCGATTACGCTGGCGGCAATATTTAGTAGTGAAGGTGGTGGTGATTGTGGTGATTGTGGTGATAGTTGCGTGCTAAATATTTTTAGTTGGGGTGGAAGTAGTTCTAACACTTCCAGTATGACAGTAGTAGACCCAGCTCGATCGAACAAAAAGCACCGCAAATCACTCAATTTTTTGGAAGCGGTGTTTTCAGTATTATTTGGTGATGGCAATCCCAATGCTGATCTCGAACAGCGGCGATGGCGTTATATTGGGAATCTGATTCATCGGCAGCAAGGTGTCGCCATCGCTGAACAAATCGCGCCGTATTTAGATGATTTAGGGCAGGGCTATGACAAAGAATATGAAAACTATATGTTGCCCGTGTTAACTAAGTTTAATGGTATTCCTGAAGTTAGTCCAACGGGGCAATTAGTTTATCATTTCCCCGATCTTCAAGCGACGTTGAAAGCTGAATCCGGTGAATCTACTAAAGTGCCTAAATCACTACGCGAACGCAAATGGAAGTTTAGTAAAGCTAATCCAACACAACTACGATGGTCGATCGTTTTATTTGTAGCCAATTTAGTGGGGATTGGTATTCTAGCTACGATGTTGGGGGGAATATCTAGTAGTTTAGTGAGCGGAACAATGTCAGTTTTAGCTCTGTATGGAATTGGGCTAATTGTGATTCCTACTTGTCGCTATGTTTGGGTGAAATACCAAGCTAGTCAAGTGCGGCTGAGAAATCTCCGTCGCAGTCAGGAGGTAAAATTATTGGAGCAAGGCGATCTAATTCAAGAAAAATTGGACTACGCTAGACAGTTTGCAAAACAGTATCAGATTAGCGATCGAGATATCATTTACACCACTGAAGAAGATATTCTACCCCAAGAGTTTAAACGATTGGAGTAGAATATCTTAAATTCTAGCTGGTGGGCACTGCCCACCCAGCCCTTTCAACGCAAACATAAGTACTAAAATGAAAGCCGCTCTAGGTAACGATCGATTTTTACACTCGGTTATGCTGAAGATAGCACAGCCAAGTGATTTACATGTTAT
>CASBPY010000252.1 GCA_949127675.1 Synechococcales cyanobacterium PMM_0072 | reverse complement strand
GGCTGGGGCGCATATCAAAATGACCACGAAGACGCTAACGGTCAATTTGAAATGAACTGGATGTACGCCGATGCCCTCGTTACGGCCGATCGCCATGCCTTCTTTAAATTCATGGTCAAATCGATCGCTGAAAAACACGGACTCCGCGCCACCTTCATGCCCAAACCATTTACTAACCTGACAGGCAATGGATGTCACACCCACCTTTCCATCTGGGATCATACTGGAACTGAAAACCTTTTTGTAGACCCGCAAGGAGAACTCGGACTCTCTCAGCTTGGATATCAATTCATTGCTGGGGTATTAAATTCGGCTCAAGCAATCTGCGCGATCTCCAATCCCAGCGTCAATTCCTACAAACGGATCAACGCTGCCGTTACCACCTCCGGCTCAACTTGGTCGCCAAGTACCGCCACCTATAGCGGCAACAATCGCACCCACACGATCCGCATTCCCGATGTCGGACGGTTTGAATTCCGCCTCCCCGACGGCGCAGCCAATCCTTATTTATTACCTGCTGTATTAATCGCCGCCGGACTAGATGGCATCGCCACCAAAAGCGATCCAGGCGTGCGCCAAGACAACAATAGCTATACAGATCCAGCCCCAGCCAGCTTAGTTAAAACTTTACCTGGAAATTTATTAGATGCCTTACGCTGCTTGGAGTCCAATGATATATTAACTCGATCGCTCGGTAAACCATTCATATCAGCCTATCTCAACCTCAAACACGCAGAATGGCAGCGATCAACTGCGGCAATTACACCCTGGGAATTAGAAAATACCTTAGATTGCTAGTCAAAAATTATTGATACTAAAAAAGTTTGGTAGAGCGGATTAATGGACTAGAAGCTCGGATCGAAGTATTAGAAAATCAAAAAAGTAAGGATAGCAGCGGGTGAAGACGAGGTTATTTTCTCTATTCTTTACTAAATATCAGTACCCCCTAACTGACGTTAAGTTAGAATACTTCCGCCCATAAGTTTCTGAAAGCGGTAATCTAACTCCGCTTTTAATAGGGGTGACTGGCTCAGATCTCGATCCTGTAAAATTACCTTTTCCGCTGCATCACGCGCGATCGATAACACTTCCCCATCCTCTGCTAAACTGGCAAGGGCAAAGTCTGCCATTCCCGATTGACGGGTGCCTAGAACCTGTCCAGGGCCACGTAATTGCATATCCATCTCGGAGATCCAAAATCCATCTTGGGACTGCTCTAGCACCTGTAGCCGTTGCTTAGAATTACTAGAACTGCTGCTACTCATCAGCAAACAGTAGGAACGATGTTCGCCCCGCCCGACGCGCCCACGTAATTGATGAAGTTGGGACAATCCAAAGCGTTCGGCGTTTTCAATTAGCATCACAGTGGCATTGGGTACATCTACCCCGACTTCGATGACAGTGGTTGAGACGATGATTTGGGTGACATTATCGCGGAATGCGCTGAGTGCGGCATCTTTATCGGCGGAAGTCATTCGTCCGTGCAGTAAACCGACTTGATATTGGGGAAATACTTCGGTTGCTAACCTAGTATGTTCTTCGGTGGCGGCACGGAGATCGAGTTTTTCGGACTCTTCGACGAGGGGGAGGACGATGTACACTTGTCGCCCCTGGGCGATTTCGCGATTCATTAGATCGTAGACTTGGCTGCGCTGGCGACTATTGACGGCGTTGGTTTGAATTGGCTGTCTACCTGCGGGGAGTTCGTCAATCTGGCTGACATCCAAGTCGCCGTGGAGAGTGAGAGCGAGGGTACGGGGAATAGGTGTGGCTGTCATTGTGAGGACATGTGGCTGGGAGCCTTTTTGCTGCAATTTTGCCCGTTGAAATACACCGAAGCGATGTTGTTCGTCAATGACGACTAAGCCGAGGTTGCGAAAGTTGACCTTATCTTGAATTAAAGCATGGGTACCGACGGCGATCGACAGTTCTCCTGTTTCCAACTGGCTATAAATTTGTCTCCGTTTAGCTATTTTACTAGAGCCAGTCAGGAGTTCGACGGGGATGTGAAGCAGGTTAAACCAGCCGACTAGTTTGCGATAGTGTTGCTCGGCGAGGACTTCGGTGGGAGCCATCAGTGCCGTTTGATAGCCGGATTGGATGGCGGCTAAAATTGCCATCACTGCGACGACGGTTTTACCGGAACCAACATCGCCTTGAACTAACCGATTCATCGGTGCGGGTTGTTGGATATCGTGGAGGATTTCCCCGATCACTCGTTGTTGAGCGTTGGTGAGTTGAAATGGTAATATTTCTTTAAATCGATCGATTAATACTCCTGTTGGTTTAATGATTGCTTGAGTATGAATCTGCCGCAATGAACTTCTCCGCTGGAGGAAGCCTAATTGCAGATAGAAAAACTCATCAAAAATCAATCTGCGTCTGGCGGCTCCTTTAGTATCGCTATCTTCAGGAAAATGGATATTCTGAATTGAGGTGGCTAATTCCATCAATCCATACTGTTCGCGGACTACTTCAGGGAGTGGATCTTTTAATTTTCCCGCAGCAGGTAATACTGTCATCACGGCGGCTCTGATGATATCCGCAGATACGCCTTCAATCAATGGATAAACTGGTAATACCCGCCCAATTTTGAGTGAAGAAATACTTGCTTCACTATCTGCTAATACTTCAAGTTCGGGGTTGTCTAAATTGATCCCATATTTACCCTGTTTGACTAATCCCGAGGCAGCAATCCAACTACCCACTGGATATTTACGCTTGAGAGATTCTTGCCAACCACGATTACTATATCGAGTTCCGGCATAAAAGCGACTGATTTTTAGGCTACCAGTTTCATCCTTGATCGTGATTTCGAGGACGTTGAGTTTCTTATTTTTGGGACTAGTAAAGAAGTTGATTTTTCTAATGATGCCAACTAGAGTTACAGTGGTACCTGGTTCTAGTTCAATAATATTGATCTGTTTAGCATAGTCAATATGGTCGCGAGGATAGTAATATAAAATATCCTTGACAGTTAACAATCCTAATCTCGCTAAAATTTCGGCTTTGCGAATACCAATTTGGGGAATATCCCTCAGGTACATACCAAGTGTTAATTTAGTATCTGCTTGAATAGTCGGAATTGTGGATGGAGAAATTTTGGGAATTGAGGGTGATTGATTCAGAGCAACATTAGTAGGTGATTCACTCGCTCTGACTAACTTTACTGGCTCTCGATAATTATCCTGACTAGCGACTTGTTGAGCGATTGTCAAAAACTGACTAGCTTTAGCAATTAATAGCTTTCGATCGAATAAGTCCAGATCTTGATACTTAGCAAATTCAAATGCTAATTCCCGCCAATGTTGACGATCTTTGGAGCTGGCATGTGTGGGTGGGTTGCCAAAACTTAAGCACAAGAATTCACCGAAGCGATACTGTTGTCCCATCAAATCGGTATAACCATATTGCGCTTCGATCGCTAATGCTTTTTGAATTCTTTGCCAATCTGGTTCGTCAGACATTTCTCTAGGTTTTAGGCTTTAGGCTTTAGGTATGGGAGCATCCCACTTTTTGAAATAGCCCTCATCCCCAGCCCTTCTCCCTGAGGGAGAAGGGAGCCGGATTGAAAGTCCCTCTCCCTCAGGGAGAGGGATTTAGCGGCGTTTTTATTCGGGGGTTCCCCCCGAATAAGAAAACGACAAGACAGGATGAGGGCGGTTAACCTCAGAATAAAAAGTGGGATGCTCCCTTTAGGTATTAGGGTTTTGTGAATATGGTTAGGGCTGGCAATGCCCACCCTACGCGAACTATCAATTATCAATTGATTAAGGATTTTCAAACCAACTGTTGCGCCAAGCGGCTTCGGCTTCGGCAATTTTCAGTTCTTGTTGTTTGTGCATATATTCACGGTTCAATATTTTTACTTTATTAGCTAACTGACTAATATTTTTTCGCAGACTTAATACAGTTATATTAGCAAACTCGACTTCTGTGAGGCGAAGAAAGAGGCTATGAATTTGGATGATTTGAGCTGGATCGCGAGCTTGAATTAAATTTTCCATCATCGCATCTAGAGCATCTTCAGGATCTTCTTCTTCGTCATCATCATCATTTTCTTCTTCTCGCTGATTACTATTTTTGCCAATTAATACGCTTAATAAGTTAGGGATACTAGCAGTATTACCACCTTGCCGATCGGCTTCAGGGTTTGCTTCTAATATTGGCTTGGGAATGTCTGACGGCATGATTTGTGCCTGCTGCAAAAGTACATTTAGTTTATAAGATATCTCTTTCAAACTATGGTTTAATTCTTCTTCTAAATTCCGTTGCCAAGTTGATAAAGATGAGGGAGTCTCAAACCAATCAATCGGAATTGCTGGCATCGGAGTTAATTCACCTGTGGGTTCGTCGTCATTCTCACTATTACTAGTTGAGCCGGATGATTCGATGTGAACTGACAAATCAGCAATGGCGTTGCTAATCACTCGTTGTAGCGTTTTGAGTAGCTGCGCTCGTCGATCGTAATTGATCTTTAAGAAAGCTTCAGGATAGAAATTCGTGCATAAATGATAACAACCTTGGATCGCTTGTTGTTTCAGCGTTGGCGCAAAGCAACCAAAGTAGCTGCGATAAGCAGCCGTTAGTTCTCTACCTAGCTCTCGACTAGTTGTCCTCAGTTGATGTAGATCTTGTTCGACTCGTTCGATTGGTTTTGCCATTGGGAAGGGGGGAGTGAGGATCTGGTAATACTTAATTTCACATTCCTGTTTGGAAGAAATGCTCTAAGATAAGAAGACTAATTCGATCTTTAATCGATCGAGGCAAATATTTTTACAGCCTGCTCCTGTATCCAGGTTCGATCGGTTTCGTTATCATAACTTTTCTTTAAACATGTCTGTCACTACAGTAGATTCCATCACTCCCACTACGATTACCCCACTACTAGGCATGAGTCTAGCAGAATTGACTGCCTGGGTACAGGAGCATGGACAGCCCGCTTACAGGGGCAAGCAGTTATATCAGTGGATTTATCAGCAGGGGGCGAGATCTCTGGCAGATGTTGACGTGTTTTCCAAGCAGTGGCGGGAAACCGTTAAGGATACACCAATTGGTCGATCGACTATTCATCATCGATCGGTTTCTGGTGATGGTACCGTTAAGTATCTACTTAAACTCAAAGATGGTCAAATCATTGAGGCTGTCGGGATCCCGTCGGCAAAAAGATTGACTGTCTGTGTTTCTTCTCAGGTTGGTTGTGCGATGGCTTGCACTTTTTGTGCGACGGGGAAGGGGGGATTCATGCGCCATCTTCAGCCCTATGAGATTATCGATCAAGTGCTGACTGTCCAGGGCGATTTCCAGGAGCGGGTTACTAATGTCGTGTTCATGGGCATGGGTGAGCCATTAGCTAACCTCGATCATGTGGTTACAGCAGTTAAGTGCATGAATCAAGATATCGGCATTTCCCAACGCTCGATTGTGGTTTCGACTGTGGGTATTCCTGGTAAGATTCACGAACTCGCCCAGCATGAATTGCAAGTCACCCTCGCTGTCAGCCTCCACGCCCCCAATCAAAGAATCCGCGCTGAATTAGTCCCCACAGCGGAAAATTATGAAATCGACGATCTGCTCGATGAGTGTCGTGATTATGTCCAAATCACAGGTAGACGGTTGAGTGTGGAATATGTGCTCCTAGCTGGAGTCAATGATGCTCGTTCCCACGCATCGGAGCTAGCCAGCAAACTACGGGGCTTCCAAAGTCATGTTAATCTAATTCCGTACAATCCGATCGAGGATGCTGATTACGACAGACCAACTCCCAGAGATGTCCAAGATTTTGTCGATGTCTTGGAGCAAAAACATATCGCTGTCAGTGTCCGCTATTCCAAAGGATTGGGTGCTAGTGCCGCCTGTGGACAATTACGCGCGAATCAGCGCGTCTAAAATCTGTAGGTTGGGTTGAAGAGTAAAACCCAACAATCCCTACTAACTTACCAAACTTCGATCAGGACGTAAATTACTAGCCCCGCGCAGATAAGGGTGAAAAACTTTGGTGTCTACAGGTAAATTAGCATGAATTAGCAGCCGAATACAGCGAGGTAAACTACCTTCGACATGCATTTGTTGCACATCCATCAAGGCGACATCTTGCCAATCAGGGCAAACACGACGGGCAATTTTGGCTGGAAATACTGCATCCAAATCTTGGGTAGCCGTGAAAATGACGCTAACAATCAGATCGGGATCGAGACGATTACGATATTTTAACTCCTGCAACAGCTCAGTAACCGCAATCGCGATCGCCTCCTCCGTATTTTCACTCGCCGTCGTTGCCCCTCGAATTGCCTTTACGCGCCACTCCACGCCATCACCCTCCACAAAATTTTAAGATTATCAACCGTCACTAGGGACGATATAACCATAAGGGTTGTCCGCTAGTACTTAATTCAAATTGTACCCAATCTGCCGCAGATACTACTGTTGTGAAGCCAGAAACTTGACTTTGTAACAATCTCGTTATCAACGGCTTGCGTTCTTCGATCGTGTGGAGCTTAGTTTTTGCGGGGTCTAATCCGGCTAATTCTGCCAGCCACAACCGCGCATCCTCTTCCGAACCCAGTCGATCGACTACCCCAAATTCTACCGCCTGTTCGCCTGTAAAAATCCGCCCATCGGCAAATAGTTTGACTGCTTCAGGTGTGAGGTGGCGAGATTCGGCAACTGTATTGACAAATTGCTCATAGGTATTATCGATTAAGCTCTGAAGAATTTGCGCCTCTGGCGGTGTTAATTCCCGATCGAATGCCAAAATATCCTTATATGGCCCAGATTTAATTACCTGAAATGATACACCGACTCGATCGAGTAATTTCTCCAAATTATTCCCGCGCAGGATCACTCCAATACTGCCTGTCAAGGTGCCAGGATTTGCCATAATGTGGGGCGCACCCATCCCGATATACACCCCCCCTGAGGCCGAAATATTCCCATAACTGGCAACAATTTTGACCTTCGATTGCAGCCGCTGCAATGCCTGATAGATCTCGTAAGAATCACCTACAGTCCCGCCTGGACTATCAATTCGCAGCAACAACGCTGGATACTTGCGCTCTGCAACTAGTTCCAGTGCTTTCAGTACCGATTTGCGGGTAGCACTACCGATTGCCCCTGCGATTTCAATCCGCGCAATTTGTTTCGTAGCGTTCTTTTTGAATGGCCAGATCATGTTAGGAGTTAGGAGTTGGGAGAGAGAACGTTGAAGGGAGGAGGATAGGGAGATCTGGGAATGTTTGGATTTCAACTCCCAACTCCCGACTGCCAACTCTCAACTAAACTAGCAGACTTTGTAAAGAAAATATACAATCTGTTAAGAGCCGAAGATTAAGTATTTATGCCGTCAAAACAGTCCTCATTCTCATTTAGCTTAACACCGATCTTATTGGTCGTGCCCTTTTTCCTGTGGGGGACGGCGATGGTGGCGATGAAGGGAGTGATGCCCCATACTACGCCATTATTCATGGCTGGAGTCCGGCTAATTCCAGCAGGTATTTTGGTGTTGATTGCCACGGCTATTTCCAAACGACAGCAGCCCAACACTTGGCAAGCATGGGCGTGGATATTATTATTTGCGATCGTTGATGGAACTTTGTTTCAAGGATTTTTGGCGGCTGGATTGGTCAGAACTACTGCGGGGCTGGGTTCGGTGATGATTGACTCTCAACCTTTGGCGGTAGCGGTGTTGTCAGCTTGGTTATTCAAGGAGCAAATTGGGGCAATCGGAATTTGTGGCTTGCTCTTGGGGGTACTCGGAATTAGTTGTATTGGCTTGCCAGTGGAATGGTTGAGTCAAATTGCCACTGGTGGATCGGCAAGTCCGGTGAGTGTCGCTGGATTACTAGATCGAGGTGAATGGTTAATGCTCCTAGCAGCTCTCTCAATGGCTGTAGGCACTGTACTAATCCCATTCATCACTAAACATGTGGATCCAGTGGTTGCGACGGGTTGGCACATGATTATCGGGGGGATTCCGTTAGCGATCGGTTCGTTCTACCTAGAGTCCAATCAATGGACGGCAATTACTAGTTCTGACTGGATTGCCATCGCTTATTCAACTATCTTCGGGAGTGCGATCGCTTATGGTCTATTTTTCTACTTTGCCGCACGGGGAAATCTAACTAGTCTCAGCTCTTTGACTTTTTTGACTCCGGTATTTGCATTATTATTCGGTGGTTTGTTTCTAGATGAATCACTCGAATTGCTGCAATGGTGTGGAGTTTCACTGACGATTGTGAGTATTGTCTTGATCAATCAACGAGATTATCTCTGGAGTCAATTGACTGGTGTACCGTTCGATTCGATCGACAAGGCTCCAATTGATAATTGATAGCTAGGTTATTAGGAGATAGATTTGACCTCTTATTTTTGTTAACGATCGATCTTACCTGTCCAAAATATGTTCGATCCAAGCTTGCGGCTGTTGAAAATGAACGTTGTGACTGCAATCTGGAATAATAGTAAGTGTCGTCATCGGACAGCTTCGATCTATTGCTTGACCGATCTCTACAAATTTACGATCAAGTGCTCCCACAATTAATGATATGGGCTGAGTGTGGACTTTCAATCGATCGCCTAAATATGGCTGCATTCCTAAGCCTGCATACACCAACGATTTAATCAAATTATCTGGCTGATTAGTCTCAATCCTGCGTTGAATCAACTCATTAAAACTTGGATGACGATCGATCTCACTAAATATCGGTTGTCGGTACCAATATCTTACAAAGTTAGGAAAAAGATCTATTTCTAATCGATCGATAATTTGCCAGTCCTGAATAATTCTTGCCTGTCGATCGATCTCACTATTTAAACCTGCTGATGTCGATTCGAGGATCACTTGATCGAATCTAGATGGAAACTCTAGAGCTAGATATAAAGCTAATCTACCACCAAATGAATAACCGGCGATCGAGCATCGATCTATATTCAGACTATCTAATAACTGAATAATTCCGATCGCTGTATTAATAAATCCATACCCAATATCTCCGCCGATAACATCTGTCTTGCCATGCCCAGGTAGATCGATCGCAATACAGCAATATCTCGATTTCAACGCTTCAATAATATCGGCATAGTCATCACTACAACCCATCCAGCCATGTAAAAGTAATAGTGGGGGGAGAGTAGAATCACCGATCGTTTTAAAGTGCCAATTATACATATAGACTTGATTCACCATCCACCTCTACACTAGCTGAAACATAGTATATGGTAGATAACTTTTCGCTTAAAAAATAGCGATCAGGCACAATAGCAATTCCCTAGCCTCTACCCCAGGGCAACCGCACACTTTTCTTTACAAAGCTGAAGACGAATCACAGAGCTGATAATTTTTTAGGTTAACTATAAGCCACGGCTAAATTCCTGTTGCTAATGAAGCTAAAGTGACGAAAAATCGATGCTTGAGAGATTGTGTACTTTTGTGTGCGTTTGCCCTGTAGTTGGCAGAATAACACCGATCGAGTGGAAGGTATCGATCGGCGGATGACCAAAGCTGCTAAAGCTGCCGGGGAAGATCTCACCGCTCCTTCATCAGACTATTTCGAGGGACAATGGAGAGGCGATTTATCGTAAACCGCTCCAGACTTCTGAGGAATGAACCCATGCTTAAACAGTATATTGTTCGGTTAAGTGATGAAGAATCGCAAACTTTACAAGAGTTGGTATCCAGAGGGAAAGCTACAGCCTACAAAATCAAACACGCCAATATTCTGTTAAAAAAAAGATTCAAGTTTTTTGTATGGAAAGGACTAGTTGTGAGTGCGATCATTCAATTAGTGCTAACTCTTGGGTTCTGTTTGCCAGTCTGGGCTGGTGAGTTCCATCCCGATCCTCTCTCCGTACAGTATTTATCCCCTGCCTATCGTTACCCTCAAGCGGGTTGGAATGTCGTACATCTTGAGGGTGAACCCTACGATCGAGGTCTACAGCATGGAAAGCTCCTGGCACCAGAAATTGCCGCCTATATCCGAGCGATCGCTACTTTCTATGAACCACAGGCTCCTACGGCGACATGGAAAGTCTTCTGCCAATTAGCAGATGCTTTATTTTTACGCGGCTATAGCCAAGAACAGTTAATGGAGATGAAGGGAATCGCCGATGGTGCCAGTGCCGCTGGTGCTCGTTTCGATGGTCAGCCCATCAAGTTGACGGATATAGTTGCACTCAATTCTAGTAACGAAATAGAGTCTCTGCAAGCTTCTTTACAAGCAACATCCACAGGACTCGAATCACTAGATTTGAATGTGCAACCCAGTCAACCCAAACCCTCAACCGTGATTTCCCATTGGGCCAGAAAACGAACCCAACGCTGTAGTGCCTTTGCTGCCGTTGCTCCGGCCACAAAAGATGGCAGAATTGTGTTTGGACACATTACGATGTTCGATCTATACCCTGCAAATTTTTACAATGTCTGGCTGGACGTTCGGCCTAGTCAGGGGCACCATTTCGTCATCCAAACCTTTCCAGGCGGCATTCATAGTGGCATGGATTATTCGATCAACGATGCTGGCATCTTGATGAGCGAGACCACTTTAGATCAAACCAGTTTTAATGCCGCTGGCATTCCCTTAGGATCGCGGATCCGCACTGCAACGCAATATGCCAATAGTATCGATCAAGCTGCTACCATTCTGCATACTAATAGTAATGGACTCTCTACTTCAGAGTGGATCATCGCCGATCTAAATCTCAATGAGATTGCCCTTCTGACCATGGGCACCTATAAACACAAACTTTATCGTAGTAGCAAACATGAATGGATTGCTGATGCCCCAGGGTTTTACTGGAGCGATAACAATAATAAGGATAGCTCTGTACGCTTAGAAACAATTCCAGGTATTCAGGCACGCCCTTATGCTAGTGGTGTTTTTTCGCCATCGAAGCGGGATACAATTTGGTTGCAAATGTACGATCGCTATAAAGGTAAAATTGATGACGATTTTGCACGGCAAGTCTTGACCAAACCGGAATTAGTCTCGGCAATTGCTGTCGATGCCAAGTATACAAACTCTGAAATGGCCAATCAATTGTCGAGTTGGGCGACCTTTGGACCCCCTGTAGGTGCAATTTGGCAGCCGACTGTTGCCGAATATCGGAAGTTCTCAGAGATCGAACCCCTAGTCACCAACCCCTGGACAGTAATAACGACTAAACCCCCTCTCGCAAGCCAGAAATCTCTATTGACTGCGGCGGATTTGTTCGATCCAGAAGATCGCAAACTCCCGACAGCAGATCAGCAAGAAAGCGATTTGCCCACCATCCCCGCTTGGCATGGAACGCTCCTGCCGAAAACTGATGCTGACATCTGGCTGACGACGGCTTTTGCTAATTACGAGCGCATTGTGTCCCTCGGAAATACTCTTGATCAACAGGATGATTCCGCAGAGCTGGAACCTAGTCGAGATCGATTGGCAATAGAACTTTTCTACTACCGCTCGATTTATGAATTGGGAGTACGGGCGGGGCAAGATACACCGCTAGCCCAAACCAGATCGAACTTCCGCGATGAGAATTGGTTTCGGGTAGCATCTGGCAAGGGGGTATTGCTCCTGCACAGTTTGCGCGGAATTATCGGGGCGGAGGTTTTCGATCAACTGATGGATCGGTTTGGACGCGCCCATGCCGGACAAGAAATCACGGTCGCGCTATTCCAATCTTTTATGGAAGAGGGGACGGGCAAGAGGTTAGCAACTTTCTTCGATCGATGGCTACAGCAACCTGGTTTGCCACACTTAGAATTACGCAACGTCGATGTCCGCCAAAAGGGTAAACAATGGATTTCAACTGTCACGGTTGCCCGCAACAAAACCAGTGGGGCTTTAACCGTGCCCATTACAGTGGAAACCTCTCGCGGGGAAACAACCGCATTGGCTCGATTAGAACAAGAACAAGCTTCGGTTCAAGTATTATCACCCGAAAAACCACTACGGATATATGCAGACAAGTATGGATGGACTGCTCGCAGCAATGGTAGCCCGTTCATTATTTTCACATTTGACTCTGAGGTTGAAAAGTCGCTCATTGTCTATGGCTCCATGAATGAGGAGACAACTAACCACGAAGCAGCACTCGTTTTGCAGCAAGCGCTACGGCGACGTGAACACAATATTAAGCCGATTCTCAAAAAAGATACTGAAGTAACGGAAAACGATCTCAAAACTCACCATCTCTTGCTTGTCGGCCGACCGAGCACCAATTCTTTGGTTCAGCGTTTTCAGGATCTCTTGCCTGTATCCTTTGGTTCTGGATCAATGACAATCCGTAACAAGGCATATGCCCATCCTAAAAGTGCCGTAGTGATGGCAATTGATAACCCTTTCAATCAGAGATTTTCCGTAGTCGTACTTGCAGGTTTAAGTAGCTCGTCTACTTTCCAGATGATGCGACAATTTTCAGAAGATTCTTTGAGCTATGCCCAGGTCGTTTTGCTACCATACAATCATAATGAAGTCGATTTGGTATCCCCAGCACGAGAGTTAGTCTATACAGTGCAGTGAGGATC
>CASBPY010000251.1 GCA_949127675.1 Synechococcales cyanobacterium PMM_0072 | reverse complement strand
TATCTTGGTGGAGCGTCATTGCTACCCTTGCTCACTGACGGCTCTCAAGGTGGACAACATGCCCTCCGAGTAGTTGATGCACTAGCAACCAGTGCGGCACTATGTACGGGACTCAAAGCAGTGATCAAGTCGCCTCGCCCTGACGTGCCTAGCGAACTCGATAGTTTTCCAAGCTGTCACGCGACAACAGCCTTTGCAGTTGCCAGGATTCAAAGTCACTACCATCCTGACTATGCCGCGCTCTGGTATGGTGGTGCTGCGTTGATTAGTTATTCACGAGTAGATCTCAATCGTCATCGCTTTACCGATGTGTTAATTGGGGCAGGTTTGGGTTATTTGGTCGGAGACATTGAACTGAGTCAAAAACATGGGTTGATCCTGTTTCCATTAATCGGTCAAGATAATCAAGGAAATACCGTCGTTGGCTTGCAAGTCAAAGGTGAGTTTTAAATTCTTAATATTTGCTTGCAAATGTGGCGGATACTTCCAAAGCAGTCTAGAGTAAGAAGTAGTAGTGGAGACCATCGGTCAGAGGTTGTGAATGAGTCAGCAAAGTCCTTACGATCGGCTAGGTGTAGCAGAAGATGCTACCTTTGAAGAGGTTCAAGCTGCCAAACAGCGAGTGCTTGCTCGATCGGGCGGAGATATCCAGCTACAAGATAGTATAGAAGCCGCTTATGATGAGATCGTCATGGAACGGCTAAGGCTCCGTCAGCAAGGCAAGATTAAGGTACCTGAAGGGATCAGATTTCCTGAAAAACCCCTGGCAGCCGTCTCTAAATTTCCTTCTCTCTCTGTTACAAATTCACCCAGTTGGTTAGGCGACACGTTTGAACGTCCCAACCAGTCAGAAGTACTTACAACTGCTGGAGTCTACATAGTACTCAGTGGTGTTGCCGCACTATCAGCAGGTTCGACAATATTACCAACCCTGATTGCTTTTGGTACTGGCTTCAGCTTGTATTTTATCAATCAAAAGCAACGTCGATTTAAACGGGCGTTATTAGGTACTTTATTAGCATTGGTACTTGGTACAGTTCTTGCTGGGTTGTTGGTAAATACGCTGCATTTACCTATTGTTCAAATTGGACTGAGTGGGGAAACTTTTGCTAGCTTATTAATTTTTGTACTGTTGTGGGTGACGAGCACTTTTACTAAGTAACGGGAGTTTGGGTTACTCTAGATATTTGTTCAGCGGTTAAAACCGCTGTTAATTAGGTACCCTCACATCCCAATTCAGTTCAAATATACTATTGCTTAGTATAGATCCAGGGTACCCATAAAGGGCACCCCTACACAATTAACCTGTAGGGGTGCCCTTTATGGGTACCCTAAGGTTTACGATTTTACTAATATATCTGTATTGGTGCAAGCTGTAAGTATCTTTAACCCGACAGAATCGGATTGCGATTAATCCTGTTCGCGTTGCTTTAATAAATCCACACCCATTGAGGTACCGAGTCTGGTGGCTCCAGCGAGAATTAGTTCTACAGCTCGATCGTGTGTAACAATACCACCAGACGCTTTGATTCCCACTTGATCTTTAGTTAGCTCCTTGAGCAGCCGCACATCTGCGATAGTCGCAGCACCACTCCAGCCCGTTCCGGTTGCCAACATTCTCGCACCTGCATCCATGCAAAGTTGAGCAGCCATGATTTGTTCGGGTTGGGTTAGCAGGGACATTTCTAGAATTGCCTTCACCATCAAGCCTGTCGATTCAGCGATTTCAGCAATCTCTCTGTGAACATCATCAATTTTTCCCGCCTTCAACCAGCCAATGTTAATGATCACATCTAATTCTTGAGCACCATTTTCCATCGCCTCTTGCGCTTCAAATAGCTTACTAGCCGTTGTTGTCGCACCAGTTGGGAATCCAATTATAGTACAGATTTGAATCCGTTTTTGGTGCAGTAAAGCCGTAACTTGCCGCACATAGCAAGGGTTGACACAGACAGCCGCAAATCCATATCTATCGGCTTCTTCACAGGATCTATCCACCATTTCAGGTGTAGCAATACCGAGCAAGGAATGATCGATGAATGGAGCGATGTCGAGGTTGTCGGAGTGTTCGGTTCTCAATTTAGTTGGTGGTGGATGGTGGATATTTCTTAGCGAATTTGCGATAAGACATATCGCAATCTGTCATAGTCATCCTTGAGAATCAGGCTAACAGTGCGTCCTGCGGTGACTAGCCAAGATCTGTCTCGCGCTCTGAGTTGATGAATTTCTCGAATCGTCGCAGCAGTGAGAGCTTCCACTGGCGCACCTTGTACCTGTAAAAGTGTCCGCAAAAATTCTAATTGTTCGCTAAACCTGATAATCTCCTCTGAACTGCACTGATATACCCCCTGATGAATTTGGGGCGGGCGCGGTGGGAGGTATTGATACATTTGCCCCTTATCGTCCTCAAAACCGATAATAGCGGCTTTGAACTCAGTTTTGAGCATAGCAAAAATCTGGGGCTGCTCCTCTCGCAATTCATCGAGAGACATCCCCAAAGCACGAGCGCGATGGACAGAATCGATCGGTGCAGTAGTAGCATGATAAACTACTGCCAGAATCTGATTGCCAGTTTCCTCATCAGCAGCCTTTACAATACTGCCAAAAGTCGGCATCACTGCCAATTTGAGATCTTCGGGTTCTAGACACTGAGCCAGAAATTCACAGGTAGATGTCTCAATTACCTCGGCGATATGCTGAGGATTTTTGGCTCCAGTGCTAAATTGAGGTAATGGTAAACGCATTGCTAGGAAACAGGAAATATGATGGATTCGGAGGGGCGGGTTTATGCAACGAATACCAATTACACTAAAAATCTAATTCAAACCCGCCCTACCTCAATATCTGACAAAAACTATATATTTTATGGGAGATCGATCGAATTATCTATCAACAGTTTGGCGACTAATTCCACCGATTGAGGCTACTGGAGCGATTCAAATGTCGATCGATCGTTGGCTACTACATCAACATATTTTAGGTCACATTCCACCAACGTTACGCTTTTATACTTGGTCGAGACCGACTATCTCTCTAGGATATCACCAACGCCACTATCCCGAACATTGGCGATCGCTAGTTTGGCAAGATTCGCCTGTAGATCTAGTCAAACGTCCAACTGGTGGAAGGGGAGTACTACATCAAGGGGATCTAACTTATGCTCTGATTGGTTCGAGTTTTGTGGGTAAAAGGGTGGAAGTATATCAACAAATTTGTCAGTTTTTGATCGATGGCTGGCGATCGATCAATGTCGATTTAGGCTATGGTACAGCAGGTAAGGGTTATATTCACAATCCCAATTGCTTTGGGACAGCGACAAGTGCGGATCTAGTTTGTGCGGATGATTATAAACTAATTGGTAGTGCTCAATTGATTAAATCAGGCGCGATCCTCCAACATGGTTCAATGCGACTGAATCCAGATATAGAATTATTTAAACAGGTATTCGGCGAAACTATTACACATATACCTAGTGCTATTTCACAATTAAATCATGCTCAAATTGTTGATGTTTTAACTAATTCGGCTCAGAAACATTTTCAGATCGAGTTTGAGGTTGAACCTTTGAACGATCGAGAATGGTCAGAAATTAAACAATACTTGATCGACACATAATCAACTATAAATCACAAAATGGCTATAGATCGCAAGTGGGCATCCAAAAAGAAAAGAGCATTGGAAGTATTGCTCAGATTAAAACGCTTATATCCAGATGCCACTTGTAGCCTAGATTATACAACTCCCGTTCAACTTTTAGTAGCCACAATCCTTTCAGCTCAATGTACCGACGAGCGGGTAAACAAAGTTACTCCGGCATTATTTGCCAGATTTCCCGATGCTCGATCGATGGCGGATGCTGATATTTTGGAGCTTGAAGAATTAGTTCGATCGACTGGATTTTATCACAATAAAGCTAAGAATATTCAAGGTGCTTGCCGCAAGATTATGGAAGAATTTGGTGGTGAAGTACCGCAATTGATGGAACAGTTACTTACATTACCAGGCGTGGCGAGGAAGACGGCAAATGTAGTTTCTGCTCACGCTTTCGGCAATATTCAAGGTGTGACTGTGGATACCCATGTCAAACGTTTAACTAATCTGATTGGTTTAACAGCTCATCAAGATCCAATTAAAATCGAACAGGATTTAATGAAGTTTTTACCTCAACCAGATTGGGAGAATTTCTCGATTATGACCATCTATCATGGTCGAGCAATCTGTAATGCTCGCAAACCTAATTGTCCCGATTGTGAGCTAGCCGAACTATGTGC
The DNA here is from genome assembly GCA_949127675.1 of Synechococcales cyanobacterium PMM_0072. GTDB lineage: Bacteria > Cyanobacteriota > Cyanobacteriia > Cyanobacteriales > Chamaesiphonaceae > Chamaesiphon. Next base: position 5,657 of record CASBPY010000251.1, on the reverse strand, counting down.
CTCGGCGAATCAGCCACCAAAGACAAAAGCTCAAGCAAACGCCACTTCCAAGGTACTTAGAGCCAAAGTGGTTTGAACCGCTGACTAGCTTGGGTTCGATCGATATTCAAAGACAAACATCATGCAAAAAACGCATGATTAAAATGCGATTGTCAAAAAACACCTAAGAAATGGTATCGAAAACTACCAATTACGATATAGCATTCCCGTAACTTAGACTTACTGAGATCAATTATCAGTTTGTTCAAAAGACACTTGGTTTCACGCATACCGCTATTTTTTATGAATACTGTCAATCGATCTGCTGCCAATCAAAATCTATTTCTGGCGACAATGGCGTTTGCGGTAGCCTTTGCCAACTGGGGGATTATCTCAGGATTGGCACCGTTATTACGAAAAGAATTGGGGCTGTCAGTGACTCAATCCAGTGTGATGATTGCGATTCCGGTGCTATTAGGCTCCGTCGGACGCATTCCGCTGGGACTGCTGACAGATCGATATGGTGGGCGGATTGTGTTTAGTATCTTATTAGCATTTACGATCGTTCCGGCTGTCGCGCTTTCGCTCAATCATTCCTATCCGAGCTTATTATTCTGGGGCTTCTGGATGGGGCTAGCAGGTACCTCTTTTGCCGTAGGCGTAGCTTTTGTCTCTGGCTGGTTTCCACCGAGTCAGCAGGGCACAACATTGGGGATCTATGGTGCGGGGAATATTGGGCAGTCGGTAGCTGTATTTGGTGGGCCAGTTTTGGCTGGTAATATTGGAATTCCAGCAACATTTCTGGTATTTAGTGTGGCGGCGGTAGCGTGGGGAGGGGTCTTTGCTCTAAGTGCAAATAATGCCAAGCCACCAAGCAAATCGAAATCACTAGCGGAAAATATTGAAGTACTGAAAACTGAAAAATTGGCTTGGGTTTTGAGTACCTTCTATGCTCTGACCTTTGGTGGCTTCGTTGCACTGAGTATCTATTTACCGACTCTCTATCAGGAAGTCTTTGCCCTCGCGCCAGCAGATGCAGGCGCGAGAACTGCATTCTTTGTATTAGTAGCCACTCTTTCCCGCCCTGTTGGTGGGGTGTTAAGTGACAAAATCGGTGGTCAAAAGTTGCTCGTGGGAGTGTTTTTGGGCATCGCCGCAATTAGCTGGTTGATGGCAACGCAATCAATTACCCTATTCACGATTGGCTCGATCGGTTGTGCGATATTATTTGGCTTAGGAAACGGCGGTGTCTTTAAACTCGTACCCCAATATTTCCCCCAGCAAACTGGAAGTGTCACCGGATTAGTCGGTGCTGCGGGTGGCTTAGGTGGCTTTTTTCCACCGATTGTTTTGGGGATTTGTCGGGATCTGACGGGTAGTTATGCCATCGGTTTTGGCTTATTGATTTTGTTCGCGCTCAGTTGTACCGCTATATTGAGCCAAACTTTCTTAAAGTCGTCTGTTAAAGTATCAACATCAATTTAATCGATCGCAGTCTCATCTAAATGTTCTAATACCGTATTGTATAAATCGAAAACATGTCGATCGAGAAGCTGATAAAATACATGGCGACCTTGTTTGCGATGTTTAACTAATCGCAATGCCCGCAATGTCTTTAGTTGATGAGATACCGCCGAATCATTCATATCCAGCGCAATTGCCAAATCGCCGACACAGAGTTCTGTGTCTGCCAAAAGTGAGATAATTCGCAACCGATTAGCATCACCTAACAATCCAAAAAAGTCCGCCATCCGCTGCGCTTTTACAAATTCTAGCGCAGGTGGATAAGCGGTCTTGCCTGAAGCTTCACATAACTGTGTTTCTTCATCATCAAGGATATTCAGGTCTGTTTCAGTCATGAAAGTTAGCAATTAGATATTAGGTATTATAAAGCCTAAGATCTAACCCGCATTGCAGTTACAACCAGTTTTGCCACAAACTTGTCCGTCTTTATGACCATTGGCACAGGCTGCGCTACAGTAGCTTTGACCATCTTTGAGGACGGCGGATTCGATCGAAACATTGCATAGGCAAGCATTACACGCACATTTTGTTAAAGTTGCAGTAGTCATAATTTGGTACCTCGATTCAATACCCTTTTACGATAACACATGAATGTCTGTTCATGTGTTGATTAGTTAGATAAATTGAAAATAGTCGCCATTCTAGTACAGATAAAGTCAAAGATGTGTATGGTTTGCGATATGATCTGGTCTTATAACTGGATATTGAGATTTTAGGAAAAGAGGGTTAAGAGGCTGTGATTAGAGTAGCGATCAACGGGTTTGGGCGGATCGGACGGAATTTTATGCGGTGTTGGTTGGGAAGAACCAATAGTCACTTGGAAGTTGTAGGCATCAACGATACTTCAGATCCTCGCACCAATGCTCATTTGCTCCGGTACGACACCATGTTGGGCAAATTCGATGCAGAAATCAGTGCTGATGATAACACCATCACTGTTAATGGTAAAACAATCAAATGTGTATCCGATCGCAACCCAGACAATTTGCCGTGGAAAGAATGGGAAATCGATCTAGTAATTGAATCTACAGGTGTGTTCATCAGTCATGCTGGTGCTTCCAGACATATCAATGCCGGCGCAAAAAAAGTGCTGATTACCGCACCAGGTAAAGATGAAGACGGTACCTTCGTCGTCGGAGTCAATGAAAAAGACTACGATCACAACAAACATTTCATCATTAGTAACGCCAGTTGTACTACCAACTGTTTAGCACCTTTTGCAAAAGTTCTCAATGATAACTTTGGGATCATCAAAGGTACGATGACTACCACTCACAGCTACACAGGCGACCAACGCTTGCTCGATGCTTCTCACCGCGATTTACGTCGTGCAAGAGCTGCTGCGATGAATATTGTCCCCACATCCACTGGTGCAGCTAAAGCAGTGTCTTTGGTACTACCAGAACTGAAAGGCAAACTCAACGGGATTGCACTGCGGGTACCGACTCCAAATGTCTCAGTTGTCGATTTAGTCGTCAACGTTGAGAAGAAAACCTTCACCGAAGAAGTTAATTCCGTACTCAAAGCGGCTGCTGAAGGCCCAATGAAAGGGATTTTGGACTTCTGTGAGCTACCACTAGTTTCCAGCGATTTCAAGGGTACTGATGCCTCTTCGACGATCGATGCTGCACTGACGATGGTCATGGGCGACGATATGGTCAAAGTTATCGCCTGGTATGACAACGAGTGGGGCTATAGCCAACGTGTTGTCGATCTTGCTGAAATTGTTGGTAAGAACTGGGTCAGATAATTAATTGATAATTGATAGTTGATAGCTCACCAGCTATTACTTACTAATTAAATTAAGCCCTTGTCAAATCATGATAGGGGCTTAATTTTTTTATCTGATTTCAGTGTAGATCCTAGTTGGTGGGCAGTGCCCACCCTACATACTACATCCTGATTTTTTTGTCAATTATCAATTATCAATTATCAATTATCAATTATCAATTATCAATTATCAACTATCAACTAACTAACGCTTCCCGATACAATTGCTCATGAAGCTGAATCACAACTGCTAGATCGTAAGTAGAAATTCGCTCATAGCCTAGTTTAGCCATCTTAGCTGCTTCCTGGGGTCGATCGAGAATCCAGGTCATGGCAGCGGCTAATCCATCCACATCACCAACATCAACCAATAATCCACAACCGCCTTCGAGGAGATCTTGAGTACCCCTAATTTTGGTACCAATTGTCGGAACTTCTAATGCTAAAGATTCTAGGACACAGCGGGGCAGTCCTTCTTGAGCAGAGACGAGAATATTCGCACAGGCAGCCTTCATCAGTACGGGTACATCAGATCGATTACCTAGAAAGTGAATCCGATCGATCACACCTAATTCTGTGGCTAATTGCTTCATCTTGTCCATCAGAGGACCAGAACCTGCCAGGGCAAAGTGGACATCCCTACGGGCTAATTTGGCAAATGCCTCGATCGCATCCACATGATGCTTGCGCTTGGTGAACTCTGCTACTGATAGCAACAATGGCGTATCCTTACCAATGCCCAATTGCTGCCGCACATCTGCTACTGCGGCATCTGGTACGGTGTCACGATTATAATATTTGAGGTCTACCCCAATTCCAGGCATGTAGTGGGTATGATTTGGTGGCACCAATCCATACTCCAGTGCCGCCAATTTATCCTCATGATTGATCGTGACTAGATAGTCTGTCCATTTACCAGCCGACTTTTCTAGATTAATAAATGCAGTGTTTTTGAGAGAATTGCCACCTTTAAAGAAGTGAAATCCATGTGCAGTATAAATCACTTTGCAGTTTAATCGATCGCGTAAATCTTTTAGGGCATATCGGGTCACAAACGCCGCCACCGGAGTATGCACATGAATAATATTGTACTTTTCACGCAAGATAATCTCCCGAATTTTGCCTGGAGTCCGCAATAAATTACGGGGATCGAGGGGGTTACGCGACCATTCTACATCCCAGACTCGATCGAATCCGTTCAGACATTTAGAATCAGTAGAAATCCCGCAGGACATAGCATCAACTTGCCATCCTATCGATCGAAAATGAGCCGCAAACGGTAATAAGAAACTGGTTAGAGTACAGGGCAGAGTCGTAACCATTAAAACTCTATTCATAGATCATCAAACCTAGCGAAAATAATAAGAAACCGCAAAATATTCGATCGAATAAGATTGAAAGTTAATAATATAGACTTACTCTATGTGCAATCCGTGCCCAGCACGTTTAGATAAAGCATTTAGATCACAACTTAGCTGTGACGTAATCGTCCAGTATAACAAGGAAGCGAAAAGACTCCATCAGGGAATTTACCTACTTTCTAAGAGTTGGGAGTAGCGCAGGGGAAAGACAGAACTCCGAACTCCGAACTCCGAACTCCGAACTCAGTACGGATACCCCTAGACCTTTGAGCACTAGATTGGGTAATAATAGGAAGAATCGATATAAAGTGACATAGCTATGATACCTACCGTAATTGAACAGTCTGGGAGAGGCGAACGCGCCTTTGACATTTATTCTCGGCTATTGCGCGATCGAATTATCTTCTTGGGCGACCAAGTAACTTCAGATTTAGCCAACCTCATCGTGGCGCAATTGCTATTTTTGGAAGCAGAAGATCCAGAAAAAGATATCTATTTGTATATTAATTCCCCTGGTGGTTCAGTTTCAGCCGGAATGGGCATCTTTGACACGATGAACCAAATTCGTCCCGATGTCTGCACTGTCTGTATGGGATTTGCGGCTAGTATGGGAGCCTTCTTGCTCAGTGCTGGAGCACAAGGAAAGCGGATGAGCCTGCCAAGTTCCAGGATCATGATTCACCAGCCTTTAGGCGGCGCACAGGGACAAGCTACGGATATCGCTATCCAAGCTAAGGAAATTCTGTATATCAAGGGTACCTTGAACGATCTACTCGCCAAACATACGGGTCAACCATTGGAGAAAATCCAAGAAGATACCGATCGAGATTTCTACATGTCTGCGGTTGAGGCCAAGGACTATGGTTTAATCGATACGGTGATCGATCGACGTGTCAGTGCGGTGAATCCACCCCTAGCTCTCGTCCAATAATTTTTGCAACAGCCGGAGTCCAAAATCTCAAAAAATCGGGTGGGGAAATTTATAAATTTCCCCACCCGATTTTTTGAGATTTTGGACTCCGG
>CASBPY010000250.1 GCA_949127675.1 Synechococcales cyanobacterium PMM_0072 | reverse complement strand
TTTGAACATACTTGTAGACACCGCTAGCCGACCCTTCACAGAACTTTACTGCCAAAATAGCCCCATCTCCATCAAACCAATGTCCCACCCGTTTCCCAGCCCGCTCTAGTCGGCCTGGTCCATTGCGGTAGAGAGTGCCGACCAATCCAGGTGGAATTGCACCTGAGAGGATCGGTAACTGTGTCTGGGGAAACTCAGGAGCAGGGCTAGCAAAAGCATTGCCCCAGACTGGTTTGATGGAGATGGGGCTATTTTGGCAGTAAAGTTCTGTGAAGGGTCGGCTAGCGGTGTCTACAAGTATGTTCAAACTGAAGGATATCAGGCGGAAAGTAAGATCGATCGCTGGTTGTATGGTAACTATGGGATGGTACCATCGGGTAATATTTGGGAACGACGGGGTAAATCGGTGAAGAATGCGGCGAATACTTCGGTATTGGCTTTACCTGATCGATTATTGGCGTTGTGGGAAGGTGGAATGCCTCACGCGCTGGATTTAGATAGTTTGGAGACAATTGGGACGGATAATTTAGAGTTTAATTCTGTACCCTTAGTTTATTCTGCTCATCCTAAAGTCGATCCGATTTCGGGACATATTTATAATTTTGGGATCTCGATCGGGATTCAACCCAAACTAAATTTGTATGAGAGCGATCGTACTGGTAAAGTGATCAAGCATAGTCAAACTGTATTGCCTAGATTGACTACCTTTCATGATTTTCTGCTGGTTGGCAAATATTTGGTTTTTTGTATTCCGCCACTTGAGATTCAACCACTACCCATTATGTTGGGATTGGCTAGTTATAGTGAATCGATCCGCTGGAAGCCAGAATTAGGCACGCAGATTTTAGTATTCGATCGCGATGATTTAAGTTTGGTTAGTAGTTTCACGACAGAGCCGTGGTTTCAATGGCATTTTGCGAATGGTTATATCGATGCCGATAATAATATTGTCTGCGATTTAGTTCGATATCCAGATTTTGATACCAATCAATTTTTAGGCGAAGTTGCTAGTGGTGAGACAAAAACAGAAGCAATTGGGACACTTTGGCAATTAGTAATCGATCCAACTGCTAGTAAATTAATTAGTAACACCCAATTGATCGATCGCAGTTGTGAATTTCCAACCGTTGCCCAAGCTCAAGTCGGCAAGGATTGGCGATATACATATCTAGCTGTTCACAAGCCAGATACTATTCTTCATCAAGAATTAGTGGGGACAATTGGTAGATTCGATCGACATACTAATATTTTAACTGCTGCCGATCTGGAAAAACATTTGTACCCAACCGAACCAATTCATGTTGTGGATAAATTCGATCCAAATCAGGGCTGGATTCTGACTGTCATTTATGATGGCAAAGCTCATCAAAGTGAAGTCTGGATCTATGATTGCGACAGGCTAGAAGAACTACCTATTTGTCGATTGGGCTTACCTAGCGTGGTACCAATGGGCTTTCACGGTACTTGGAACCCTAAATAATCATAACTTGACTACAACTAAGCAGCGAAAGGAGTCGTAGGAGCCGGATAAAACCTCGCCAAAGCGTTGATGAGGGCAAGCGGCTTGGTAATTAGTAGATCTGGCTGCCTATCCATCAGGGCTGTGGGTGCATTAAAGCCCCAGCCCACAGCGACAACGCGGATCGAAATCGATCTAGCCGCCTGAATATCCCGAATTTCATCACCGATATAGATTACGTCAGCTTTGGAACATTGATACTGCTTGATCAGCTTACCGATGGCTTTGCCTTTACCAAAAGTAGAAGCACCAGTCACGAACTCGAATAAGTGTTCAATCTGATTATCTTTCAAAAGAGCGCGAATATTTGCTTCGGCATTTGAACTAACAATACCTAATCGATAACCTTGAAGTTTGAGCGTATTTAATAATTCAATTACGCCAGGAAATAGTTTCACATTTCGGACTTCACCTGGAAATTCCTCTTTCACCCGTTTTAATAGGAACGGCAGCTTCCACAAGGCAACCTTAGAAAATCTAATAATTTCCCAAGAACTCAAATATTTGAGATTTGCCAATTGCTCATCACTAATCTGGGGATAGCCAAATTCAGGTGCCAATCGATTGGTAATTCGCAACAACGCACTCAACGTATCCGCGAGGGTTCCGTCAAAATCAAAAATGATGAGCTTCGAGTTGTTTTGCATGTCAGGAAAGCCGAGGCTGGTTTTAAGATTGTAATCTAATTTACGATCGATTGCGATCCCGATCAGGAAGATTTGCTAGAGCATTGCGCCGCCACATCCCTGGTTTAATTCTACGCAATGCCGATGCCCTGAAGCTGCGATCCCATACCTCATCATCGAGCGATCCCAAGTCGATTAATTTGTGACTGAGATTACTGGGGATCGGTTGGAAATCGGCTATGTCGGTAGGTTGAGCGAATCGCTGATTCCAGGGGCAGACATCCTGACAGATATCGCAACCAGCCACCCAGCCTTGCAAATTATTAGCGATTTCTGGTGGTAATATTGGGTCACGATTCTCGATCGTATGATAGGCAATACATCGATTGGCATCAACCACAAAAGGCTGGGTAATTGCCCCCGTTGGACAAGCAGAAATGCACCGCGTACATGTCCCACAATGTTGTACATGGGGATCGCTAGGAATCAGAGCCAAATTAGTTACAATTTCGCCTAAAAATATCCACGAACCATATTGGCGATTAATTACATTTCCATTTTTTCCAATCCAGCCAATTCCCGCTGATTGTGCCCAGAATTTATCTTGAATTGGCCCAGTATCGACATAATGTCGTGCTTCTACACCCTCAAATTCTTGGATTAGCCAAGTTGTTAATTGTTTGAGTTTCTTGGTGAGGACTTTGTGATAATCTCGCCCCCAAGCATAACGGGCAATCTTGGCATATTCTGGACTTTCTGGACGTTGATGATCAGTGTAATAATTCAGCGCAACTGCAATTACAGTTTTGGCAGCAGGCATTACTTGATAGATATCCTGGCGACGCGGATCAGACATCCAGCCCATTTCTGCCTGATAGCCCAAGGATAACCACTCTTGCAGCCGCGTTGCAGCCGTGTTGGTAGTAGTTGGGTCGATTGAGGCAATACCCACCGCATGGAAGCCAATTTCGCGGGCACGCTCTTCAATTTGGTGGGTGGGATCTTTCATTTGGAGACTAAAAATTCACTATTCACCATCCACCGTTCCTAACCTTTCTGATTCTGAGACTTAAACCGTCCAGCGATAAAATCTCGCCGAGTGGAATGTTTGGTGCTTCTGCCAGTGACACGTTTGCGCCACATCCGAAAGCTGGAGGCTTTCATCTCGCGTCGCATCAGGGCAATCACCTGTTTTTCTTGTAACCCAAATTGCAATTCGATCGATTCAAATGTAGTTCGATCTTCCCACGCCATTTCGAGGACTCGATCGATCGTTGCTGAATCTAATTCTGGTAATTCCATAGCGACTTAACTATCTACTATTTAATTATGGTCGATCGATATACAAACTTACTAAATGCTTGCTTGAAGCCACTTTTTCGAGCTGTTTCTGATTCTTTGGTCAGTTTCCATAGTGTTTCATAGAAAAAGAATGATACGCCTGCCAAACCCTCTTTGCGGACAGCGGCAATTTGAGCTTGAATCTGAGTCATTGGAATCGGTTTGGGTTTTACACCTGTCAAAATCCCAATCCCCACTGGAATATGTTGACTGGCTAGTTTCACTTCTGGTTTCCGCAGTTCGCCAATAAATGTGCCCAAATTATCTCGATATACCTGAATTAGCAGTTCTTCTACCAGTCCTTGACGTTCCCATTTTGCCCAGTCTTGCAGGAAGAAATTCTTAGCAAAGGTTTGAGGGTTGGGTGAGATTGAGACGATTACTTTGGGGTTTGCAGCTTTAATTGCTGTAAATAAGTCACGCATCAGAGCTGTGATTTTATCGGCACGCCAGTTAATCCATTCTTCATTTTTAAAATCTTTGGGTGGTAATTTACCTTGATGCTCACTCTTGTAGAGATCGACGGTAAATTTATCGTAGCCAAAGTCTGATGGCAAGCCAAAGTGATCGTCAAATTGAATACCATCGACATCATATTTTTTGATCACTTCGACAACCAAGTCGATGATAAATTTCTTGACTTCCGGCTTGAATGGATTGAGCCATACTCGTGGATCTTTCCCTTCTTTCCACAGCAATCCACCATCTTGTTTTTGAGTCAGCCAATCAGGATGAAGTTTGGCAAAATCTGAGCCAGCCGGATCGGTAGTTGCAGGCAACATAAATCCAAATTCAAACCACGGAATTACTGCTAACCCTTGTTTGTGCCCCTGCACTACCATTTCCTGGAGTACGTCTCGCCCTTCCAATCCTTCGGTTGGATTCAACTTACGATTGATTAATATTCCGGCTGATTTCTTGGGCATGAAACTACTGCCAACGATTCGTTTAGCCACCTTGCTGGGATAAGTTGTATAGCCCCAATTCCAAACAACTGGATAGATAGTATTAAAATTTAATGCTCGTAAATCTTTGATTGCCGTTGCTAATCGATTTCGTGTAAATAGCACATCGCTATCAACATTCGTAATCCAGACCCCTCTAATTTCCCTAAGTGGTTTTGTTGGTAGGGATTGAGACAGTGATATTAATGGATTTAACAAGGATATGCTTAACCCAATTATTACCATCAATCCTAGCCAGAGTTTTCGATCTAATAGTTTAATCATTAATAATTTATGTTTAATAATTTATAGTTTATTTCGTTTTATCGTCCAATGTAGATCAGAAGATTGAGTTAATTTAACTTGTTCTAGTCCGACTCGATCGATTAGCTCTTGCACCTCCTCTAATGTCAGTGCTGCGTTGAGTGAATCACGAAATAACTGCTGTTGATGAGCATCATAGTTTCCACCAATCTTAGCAACCAAATCATTGACAATAGTACTATTTTCTGGTCTGATTAGATCGCGAATTAAGATTGCACCACCTGGTTTAACTAATCTCTTGACCTCCTGAAAAAATGATAATGGATCTGGAATGTGATGCACTAAACTATTAGAAACTACCATATCAAATTCTAGATCTGGATAGGGCATTCGTTTAGAATCTACCCGCTCCAATCTAATTCGTTGATTTAGTCCAGCCTCTTCTACATTTCGTTGACCGATAATCAGCATCGATTGTGCCAAATCTATGCCAGTCATTAGATATTGAGGTCGCTGTTGACACATCAGAATCGGGATTCTAGCTGTTCCGGTACCAACGTCCAAAATTTTGATAGCATGGGGATCTAGATCGATCGCGTCTGTAGCAAAAGCAGTATTAACCGATTCAAAGTCCATTGCATCATAAGCTGTTGCTTCCAGCCATGTATCCATTACTTCTGGCTCTAGGATTCTATTCATGAGTTTAAGCGATTGCGCTCAACGCAGGCTTTGCCAACGACTACTATTATCTTACGCTTTCCCTGTCCCAAAATTATCAAACATGTCTTCGATCTATCTGTGGTTAAAAAATATACCAACAGCAAAATTAGTTTGGATCTTAATAACTATTCTAATTAGCAATTGCTTGTCGATCGATCCAATATGGAGTGTACCTGAGCAAAAGATTTTTAACACCAGATCAAATCGCCATCCTAAGCTCCAGATTTTACTACCATTATACATCTATCCCAATTGGTACGATAAAAATAAGTATACCTGGAAGCAAGTAGTAGCTGCTGCAAAAAAAGTATCGATCGTCGCAATTATCAATCCAAATAGTGGTCCGAATAATGCTCCTCCAAATATAGACTATCAACAGGGTATTAAAGATCTACGTCAAGCAGGAATAAAAATCGTTGGCTATGTTCCAAGTAATTATAGTAAGCGAGATATTCAATCGGTCAAAATAGATATCGATCTTTATACAAAGTACTTTAAAGTTGATGGCATCTTTATTGATGAAGCAGCTAGTTCAACAGAAAAAGCAAACTACTATCAACAAATATATAAATATATCAAGTCTAAATCTAGTGCTTATAAAGTCATTATCAATCCAGGGGTGAACTTAGAAGAAAATTATATTCGCCAAGGAGTTGCAGATACAATTATCACTTTTGAAAATTATCAAAAAAACTGGAATAGCTATAC
>CASBPY010000249.1 GCA_949127675.1 Synechococcales cyanobacterium PMM_0072 | reverse complement strand
GCGACTTTACTGAGGTATCAAACTAAGGAGATTAAAGGGATGTTGAAACACGTCTATCTAGATTCTCTCCCACCTTATCAAGCCCCCACTGGCGAGTGGATAACTGGAGCTAAAATACCATTAATCAATTGCTCCAATTATGATATCGTCTCCGATCTTTGTCACCAAATGCTTGAAGAATATCCAGAATATCCAGTTGTGGCTAGTTGGTTGAGAGGGAAATCAAGTATTTCCTATTCTCTACGTTCCCAACCTGATTTTGACTGTTCGGAAATCGCCAAACTTTATGGAGGTGGTGGACATAAGAATAGTGCAGGATTTAAAATTGCCATTTAAGTACTTTTAAAACTGCGTAATGCCCTGGTGCAAATCTTAATTGTCTCAGGAACATCGCTTTCCAATTGCCACCGTTCGCAGACCATCTGTACCCATTCCGGTTGAGATTTGGCAGCATCATTGAGCCAATTGCTAGCTGAATCTCGGACATAGCGAGACACATCCGCACGGACTGGCTCTAGTAAACCTATCCCAATCTCAGGATTCTTTTTCAGCTATCTCGATCGTCCTTTCGATGGGTTTGATTACATGCTAACTAATCAATCCTAGCCCCCTGAACCAGAGCTTTTCAAAGCTAAAGCCAGGAATAGCCTCTGCGACCATTGCCGCTCGTTGCAGGTCATTTTCCGACAAGTTAACACCACATTCCTGTGCCAATTCAATCACATCATGACTCGACTGACAAACTTTTAACCTGTTATCCAGTTCTTTTTTTCCATGAATCTGGCTAAAAAAACCACTCATTTTAGGTTCTAATTTCTCGATCCACTGCTGATAAGCTTGCTGTACCAAAATCTGAAAATCTTCTCCAGTGAAATCGAGTCCCTCTGACTTTGCCAAGGCTAAAAAATTGAGAGGTGTTGTTATCGATCGAAGCTTAGTCCTTAATGTTGGAGAAGCAGCTACTTTATCGTTAAATGCTTGCACAGAATTAGATAACATATCCGCATAATCCCTGGTATATATGAGATTATTGTATATGTGGATAGTAGGAAACAGCAAATTGGGCGATCGCCAAAACAGGAGCAAATCATGCCTGCCAAATCAACAGCCATTTACCAACTCAAGATCCTGCTCCAAGGCAGTAAACCACCGATTTGGCGACGGATTCAAGTTAAGAGCGATATTACGCTCGATGTCCTCCATCAGATTATCCAAACTGCGATGGGCTGGGATGATGTACATCTCCATCAGTTTGATGTATATGGAACTTTTTACAGCAATCCAGCATTTCAAGTGGAGGAAACAGAGGATGAAAGTCGCATCAAGCTCGATCGAGTTCTGACTTCACCCAAAGACAAGTTTTCTTATGAGTATGATTTTGGCGATGGGTGGGATCATCAGATTGTGTTAGAAAAGATTTTGCCAGTAGACCCAGAAACGAAATATCCTTGCTGTTTAAAGGGTAAGCGCAATTGTCCGCCAGAGGATATTGGCGGGATTTGGAGCTACCAACATTTTTTGGCAGCAGTTCAGGATAAAAATCATCCAGAACATGCGGAGTCATTGGAACAATTAGAATGGATTGGTGGCGATTTCGATCCAGAGGAGTTCGATCTGGCAGAAATTAACGAAGGGTTGGCAGATCTCGCTTGAAAAGTTTGATAATAATGTAGATCGGCATATTTATATGAGCGAACAAAATAATAGTAATCTAGATCCAACTGAGTATACTGTCATGGGATTTTTTTGGATAATGGTCGCATTTACGATGTTAATTTGGTTGCGATTTTGACTTGACGCAGCAGAAGTTAAAAATCCTGTTATTGAGTCGATTTAGCCGCATCTGCACCAAGATTACCCAATTTAGGACTCCACCACTGCCCCTCCTTCCCCCGAAAATAAGCAACATCCTTGTGTTTCGGCTTGGCTCTAGCTGTTACATCCGAACACCTTAACATCGACTTTGCTTGCCCATCCTTACTGTAACTATATTCTTCCAGCGGCTTCTGGCAAACTGGACAAGGATGTTCAGTAAGTTTCGCTGGAGATGACTGCTCAGTTTTAGCCTGTGGTAACTGCCATTCATTAGATCGATCCGACCAAAACATCACCAACCCTTTGCCCTCATTATCTTTACAGCCATCCTCACACTTGAGAAAATACCCCTTCTTCACTTTTTTGGTAGGTACTTTAGACATGGGTTTATTGCAAGTCGGACATTTAGAACGCGATTTCTCCAGCTCCTTGCCTGGAAACGAGCCATAATCCTGCTCCGGTAGATTCTTAGTAGCCTTGCTTAATGCTGGCGCGAAATAGCTCCGGTTCCATTCAATCAGGTAACTTTGCCACTCCTGCTTCCCCTTAGAAATGGCATCGAGTTGGGTTTCCATCCCAGCAGTGAATTCCGATTGAATCAATTCTGGCAAAGCTTGGATCAGAAAGTCATCAACTTGCAAACCCACAGTCGTCGGTTGTACTTTACTCTTCACCAGCTCGACATAGTTACGCTGCTTGAGTGTAGCAATCGTCGGTGCATAAGTCGAAGGACGACCGATACCGCGCCGTTCCATCAGTTGGACGAGTTTTGGCTCGGAGTAGCGTGGCGGTGGTTGGGTTTGCTTCTGCTCATGATTAATATTAGATGCCGTGAGCGGTTGTTTGGGTTGTAAGCTAGGCAATACCGCATCACCACTAATATCTTTCCAATATTTGGCATAGCCAGCGAATTCGAGCATTTGCCCTCTGGCTTGCCATTGGATCTCTCCAGATTGAGTGACGATCGTGGTTTTACGAATCTGTGCGGGTTTGCATTGAGACGCAATCGATCTCATCCAAATCATCAAATACAGCGCAAATTCATCCTCTGAGAGTTGTTGTTTGAGTTCACTAGAGGCTCTAGTTAGATCGGTCGGTCTAACCGCTTCATGGGCTTCCTGAGCGTCTTTAGAACTACGCTGTTTGGAGACTTTAGTAGGTACATTGTCTTTGTCGTGAGCAAGTAGCCATTCCCGTGCCGCTTGACAAAAATCCTGACTGAGTTCAACTGAATCTGTCCGCATATAGGTAATCAACCCAGCTTCATAGAGCTTTTGGGCGACTGACATCGTATGTTCGGGACTGAACTTCAACCGCGCTCCTGCTGCTTGTTGGAGCGATGAGGTGATAAATGCGGCAGGGGGCTTTTTGGGTGCGAGTTTACCCTCGATCGATTTAACTTGATGGGAGTTGGCTTTGCCGATCTCTACTAACCTGTCGGCTTCAGCTTGACTCAATACCCGTGTCGATTCGGCGACTTTTTCGGTAACACCAGCATCGTCGCTAGTTTCCTCCTCTGTTGATGCCGAGATAGCTTGGGTAGTGCCGTTGTAGAAGGCGCGAAAACCTTCGGCGTAGTCTACAAATACCGACCAATAATCCTGCGGTGTAAAGGCTTGAATTTCCCGTTCTCGTTGACAAACTAAATGCAGGGTAGCAGACTGTACCCGTCCGACACTTTTGGCACCGTTATTCAATCGCCAGATTAGGGGCGATCCTTTGTAGCCGACGAGCTTATCCAGACAATCGCGACATCTACCTGCTTCTACCAGAGCCATATCTAGGGAGCGGGGAGAAGCGATTGCTTTTTTGACTGCGGATTCGGTAATCTCTTGATAGACAACCCGCTGGGGCTGTTTGAGTTTCAATACCTGGGCAATATGCCAGCCAATTACCTCACCTTCACGATCTGGATCTGAGGCGATGAAGACTCGATCTGCTTGTTTAGCTGCGGTAATTAGTCCAGCGATGGTTTGTTTGGCGCGTTCGTCGCGGGGGATGTAGCGACAATCAATTGTATTTGAACCCAAATCGAAGCCTAATGAACCGTCTCCATCGTTGGCTAGTTGGCGAATGTGCCCAATGGAAGCCTTTACATCCCAATCCGATCCGAGGATACTCTTGAGCTTTTTAATTTTGCCAGCAGATTCAACGATGAGCAGATTTCGCATAAATTAGATTATCATTTTTTACCGCTTTGCCAGTTACACTCTAAACAAACATTTCATTTACACTTCCGAGAATTTATCCCACACTGCGGTTTTAAACCATGCAGGCATTCGATCCGTCTTCATCTCTAAAAACTCTCCATCAGTAATCTCTGCTGTCCAAATCTGTTGATGGGTAGAATTATCGAAAATATAAGCACGATTTGTATGCCGAATCGCATCTACTAACAAATCTAACGAGCGAGTATACCGAGCGATGATTTTATCTTCCGGTACGGGATGTCCGCCTAGACTGACTCGTCGCTGCACCCGCAAAATATTAATAATTGGGTCTTCTGTGGCTACATAATAGAGATAAGTACGATAGCCTCGCCGTTGTGCCTTTGCTAAAAATGCTACCTTGTCAGGCGATGACATCACTGTTTCAAACGTAAAAGAAGTACCAGTTTCCAGTAACTGATGCCGAATAAAATCAGCAGCCACTGAAGCAAAATAAGAATTTATTAAAACGTTGTGAAAACTGAGCTTGTCATCATTAAAACTCAATAACTCTGCCTCATCTTGTAAGTCAGCTTTTGCTAAAAGTGTTGAATTTTGAAAAAAGGCTAGTATTTCGGCTGCTGTAGTACGAACACCAAAAGCTTGGAGATCCAGAAAATCATCATTATGGATGTCTTTCTCAATCTCATCAGGGTTGATATAAACACCGAGTAATTCCGAGCGAATTACTGACTTAATCGTACTTTTTCCAGATCCATTCGGCCCAGCAAACATCCGCAATCGGGGGAAATTGTTCATAGTAATTTTCTTCTTGCCCCGATTGCCACTGGAGTAGGCGGCTCAATCTCTTTCACCACCTTACTAGAACCATCAGGGAACCGTTCGTAGATAATCCCATTTTCACTCTCTAGGACGCTGTTTCCAGCCGCCAGGGACTGCCAATAAGCTTGGGTAACAGCAGACTCTGCTAGTTCGGGAATGTGTTCTTCTAAGTATTGAATTTCTCGCTCTTGCATCTATATTTTACTCACTTTTCCGTTTTGTTATGTAGTTTAAAACCTCTCGCCTCACACGATCGATCGCCAAAATTGGAGCTTTGATCGTCGCACTTTAAGCTCGTTCGGCTACAAATAGAGAACTATCCCCACCGTGGATTTTAATCTTCCCTTCTAACGTATCGTCATCTTTCAATCTCAACCAACCACTGCCATTGGCTTCATCGTTCTCATCGCCACCTTGCCAAGTAAATTCTATCTTCTCACCCAATTTATCGGTCACGATTTCTCCATCGATCGCTCCTGTGACTAACCCAAATTGAAAATCACCAGATCCTCGTTCATCAATTTCAATATAAGCTTGTACCTCCATATTGCAATAATCTTCGTCCCAATTTTCCATCTCAGTAATATGCCAAATTCCCTCAAACTTCATCCTCTTTTTCTCCTTTTACAAACTCCACAATCCAAATCCCAGATCGATCGTAGAAATCAAGACTAAATTCTACCTCACAACTCGACTGATGACGCAGCAAACAACCAGTATCCCCCAACAACAACCCCAACCATAAATCTACCAGATTCAAACCTGACCTTTGCTGTAACTCCACCAACAACATCTCCTTACATTCTCCCATCACTGCTCGAATCCGACTCGCCCATAGCTCGATCTCTTCCCCATGAGCAATCCCCAACACCAATTCGGCTACCTGAGCCACCTTAATTTCCTCAGTTAGCACCTCATCGCCAATTTCCGCCAAAGCCTCAGTCACAGACAGCTCACGCACCACCGTCAGATGATATTCTCGCTCATATTCTGGCAACTTTGGAGTCTCAATAAACTGTTCCAGATCCACCACCATCGACTGTCGCACATAGAGATCGAAAGCAGTCAAGCTCAGGCACGGTTCCCGATCTGGATGATTTAAATAATCGATCTCCGTCAACCTCAGCGCACATCGCTCGCCATAGATATTGCCTAAACGGGCGATTGCCTCTCCCGCTGCTGCTAATTGTTCGCTGATCGGCAGCGCAGCAATCGACTCATCCACCTGCACCAACAACAACGCAAAATTGGTATCTAGCGGACGAACCGAAGCACTTTCTAGTGCATCCCAAATTGACAGTTGAATGTGATGAGATTTATCAATAAACTTCATCTTGAGCAAGATTGAAGAATGTTACCTTTAACCAAGTAGCTTAATGTTTGAGCGGACAAGAACAAATCTCGCATTGGCTGGGACTGATTAACACTTGAGAAGCAAACTTTTTAAACCCATACTCAGTCTCCGTTACCTGTAAAACCTGCCGGACATACTCATGCACCTGCGACGGCAACCACCCCGCACAATGCACGGGAGCTACCATTGCCATCTTAGTATTGCCGTCCCAAATCTCTACCCCAATCGCATGAATCGGCGAATCTTCCCTGTTCTCCCGCCACACATGCAGAATCCCATAATTCACATCAGGAGTAGAAACTTGATGATTAGTTTCGATCCGTTTACGCGATCGCTTCTGATTGATTCGATCTCGATTATTAATATAGAAGCGTCGGGCAGTACAAAGCTTATCATCCCAGCAATTAGGGTGTTTGACTTTAGCATCGGCTGGAGTTAGAGGAGCACACCGCTTACATTTTTCAGGTATTTGTTTCGCCATCACTAAAAAAAATGGCTTTAATAGACTTCATCATGGCTGCCAATGTCAATTAATAGAATACGGTCTTCACCTGTCTCCAGGTCTTTTTCAAAACCAAAAATAATTCGACAATCATAGTTAACAGTACAAGACCACCATCCATCTAATTGACCTGTTAATTTATGAGATTTCAAAGAAGAGGTATAAGGATCTATACTCAACAAATCTAAAATCTCTGATACTTTCTCCTTTAATTGAGGATTTTTTCTAGTTAATCGCTTTAAACTTCTCTTGAAGCTTTGTTCTGGAATTAAAATCATTCTTCATCATCTGCGAACAAATACGATTTTAAATCTTCAACATTATCAAATTGCTGGGCTGTGCCCGTTTTTACGACTTGACGTAATCGTTCGCCCTTGGCGGCAATTTCAGTTCGCCGTTGCTCGACTCGTCGCTTGCGGATCAGTTCAAATAGATCGTCCTGTTCCTCAACTGGCAGGTCTTCGATCTGCTCGATAATTTCTTGATAGTTCACAGTGTTACAATAGCTTCAAAAGCCTTGCGGTGGGTCGTGTGCCTGTATATGTAATCATACCATACAACAGTGGCTGCTTAAAAGTTGTCTAATCATAGCCTAATGCGCGATAATAAACCTTATCATGAGTTTGTAATATTGTAAATGAATGTAACTAGTGGGGTGTGGGCGAAAGGGGAAGCGATGCGTGCGATCGAGACAGGGAAAACGATGATTGACAAGACAATGCAATCGCATTACTGTAGAGATAGAGTTTACCCCATCAGTTAAGAAGTTGCTATGGCTACACCATCAACCCCCTGCTCGGAATCTACTTTAACCGATCGTTACCAGACGACAGTTCCCGATCCCATTCGTAAAGTACTAGGCTTGAATAAGCGCGATCGGATCGCTTACACTATCGGATCTGATGGTCAGGTGACGATCTCGCGGGCTGAGGATGAAAATAACGATCCGCTGTTGGGACAGTTTCTCGATTTTCTAGCTACAGATATCCAGCATCATCCCCAGCATGTCCAACAGGTTAGCTCTGATCTGCTAAATCGGATGCGATCTTTAGTCGGTAATGTCGATCTCGATCTGGATGCACCATTGGCGGCTGAAGATGAATGAACGAATCCGAATCGCAGCCGCTAATAATTAATGAATGGACTATATTTGCTCACGATCTGTTTCTCTCACAGGTTGAAGAACTCTTAGCCCAAGTTGCTGCTGTGCGGCTGAAGTATCCACAGGACTATCACCAGAAAAATGCTTTTAAGCGGTTAGCCGCAATCACCAAGTTAGCCTTTGATGTTATCCCACAAGATCCGGCTCTACCAGTATATCGACAGGGTGCGACGCTGGGAGACGATTACAAACATTGGTTTAGGGCTAAGTTTTTTCAGCAGTATCGGTTGTTCTTTCGATTTCATCAGCCAAGTAAAATTATCGTCTATGCCTGGGTTAATGATGAGAACACTAAACGCGCCTATGATAGTAAGACCGATGCTTATCTAGTTTTTAAGAAAATGCTAGATCGCGGTTATCCTCCAGATGACTGGGAGGAATTACTCGCACCAGCAACAGGTGAAATCGACCGCCTGGATCGAGTCAATTTAGAAATTTAATGTCAGCTTTTGACAGGAGACTCGAATTAGTGCGAAAAAGGTGCGATCGTCATCAATTGTCCGAATTCTAGGAATCTTTAAATGGATGGTGAGTGCAGTTGATTAATCTTCCCACAATTAAGATCGTCCGCACCAGTTCGATTGACTCAGATGCTCTAACCGAGACTCAGTTGATTGTCAAACCAGTTGAATCGGGGGTGTGGGATGAATTTCTTCAACTGCAAATATCTCCTGCTACCCGTCGATCGTATGCGGCTGCATTGAAGGACTTTTTTCAGCGAGAGTTAGAAACTGAGGTGTCTGTAGCGGCAATCGAGTCATTCCTACAACTCTCCGAACGGGAAGCAATCGGTCATGTCTTAAATTATCGCGGACAATTACTGACGGCGGGTTTAGCTGCGGCGACGGTAAATGCGCGTCTGGCTGCTCTTCGCTCTTTTGTCATCCACGCTTACAAGCGGAAACTGTGCAATTTTCGATTGGATGATATTAAATCGGTGAAGGCACAGAGTTATAAAGATACTAGGGGGATCTCGATCGAGTTATTCCAACGGTTAATCGATGGGATCGATCGATCGACGAGCATGGGTAAGCGGGATTATGCGATGTTGCGGCTGCTGTGGGACAATGCGTTGAGACGGGCTGAGGTGTGTGGACTCGATCGGGTAGATTTTCACGCTGGTGAAGCTCGGCTTTATCTCAAGGGGAAGGGGAGAATTGATAAGGAACCGATCGATCTGGCTGTGGCTACGGTTGAGGCAATCTCTGATTGGTTGGCGAGTATGGGTGAGAGTAGCAGTGCGGCTCTATTTGTTTCTAGTCAGGATACTCGATTGAGTGTAGATAGACTGTATCAGATTGTTGGGGGATTGGCAGCAGCGGCGGGGATCGATCGGGTGGTGAGTCCGCACAAGATTCGACACTCTAGTATTACGGCACTATTAGATCTTAATGGTGGGGATGTGCGATCGGCTCAGGCGCATAGTCGGCACAAGAATTTGGCTACGTTGATTCGCTATGATGATGGGCGAAAGCAGTTGCAGGGTAAGGCGGCTCAAACGTTGGCTGATGCAATTTTGGAACGGGATGTAGATTAGCGAATGGGACTGTTTTTCTATAAATCACTTTGAGAGTACTTCTTGTCAATTCCTTTTTTTCAAGCATGAATTAGTAGAGTTTGAAAAAATAACACAGGCTGACTAGAACCGCTGGATATCAGGATTGGTTCGAGCGCATGAGGGGGTAATATAGCTACATAAAGTTGACAATGGCAAAATCGAACTAGTTTGTGTCGATTTTTGGGCTGGGATATTTATACTTGTATAAATTAACATCATGCCCATTGTCGCCATCATTAAATTTTCTGCCATACTGATCACGCCCAAAGGTGCTTTAGAATTTCCCCCCACACAAGCGCAATTGAGAGCCATTTTATCGATATATATAGCTTTGATTACTGATATTATTCCAACAATGCCGACGGTCGTAGATCCAATTCCAGTTGCCAATGGTGCGATGCCAGATAGAAATCCCAAACCGATCGCGAGTTCTAGAAATGGGTAAATTTTGCCATAGTATTTAAATTTCTTTGTGACTAGATCGTAGTTCTGAAAACTTGCTGTAAATGAATCTAAATCCATTAACTTGAGACTCGCTAACATCGATAAAGCTATGCCCATAAAGCCAGCCATTTTTAGAGATAGAGCCAACGTCATAAATCCTGCTGTAGAAAATAGAGCGATAACTGGAGTATAGGAAATTTTGGTTGGATCTAAAGTGATAGATAATCGATTTGCTAGATCTGTATAGCCACCAATCCGAGCGATCCCGCAGAAGATTTGAGGTGTAGTCGATACTTGATATTTAGCTTTTAACGCATCTACTTCCTCACGCGATCGTAACTTAATATCCTCAAAATTTAGTCCGCGCTCTTGCAAGAGTTTTACAGCTTTTAATCCCCACGGACATTCACTTTCTGCGTTGGACATTCGATAGACCTTAATCTGACAGGAGTTTAGATCGATCTGAGTTAATGATTGATTTTGCATAATAAAAAATAATGTGTTGATAATTTAGCAATTTAAACTATTAAAAATAACCTACCACCCCAAGCTAAAACTAATGTGAACAGAATTGCCGCGATCGATTGTCGTAACATTAACTGTATTGCAAACTTGAACGACTGTTCGCGGGCGATCGTCAGCGCCGTAACCAAACAAGGCAATAATACCCCTGCTAGATAAACACCCGTCAGGATTTGCAATGGAGATAATAAACCGATCGTCTTAGGTTCAGCGAATAACAATAAGCCATCTTTGCGAATCGATGCCAAAATTATGGGTAATGCCGCATCTGGAGGTAGATTAAATAATCCCATAGTCGGCGATATTAGACCACTTAGAGTATTTAAAACCCCAGCCAGTCCAAAATAGCAGCGATCGCCGAAATCGCCAGGAAGATCGGGATTGCATTGGTAAAAAATTGATTAATTGTGCCCTTTGCTTCACGCCAAATCGTTGACCATTGGGGAATTTCCAGAAATATCCGTCGATCGATTACCAAAGAATTTTCGATCGATCGAGCAGCTTTCGGAGCGATTAAGCGGGTATAAATTAACGTAGTTAAAGTCAAATAGAGCAAATAGGGAATTGCTAAATATGGCAAATTTGCCGCACTAAATACTCCCAAGGTGGCACCGAATTGATACGAACAAGCTGAACCAAATGCAATGGCTGAAATGCAAGTCTTGCGGGCACAACTGGAGCAAGCACGAGTACTAATTACGGCTGGTACATTACAGCCAAAACCCATAATTACCCGCACTAAATCTCGCCCAGATAACCCAAATGGGCGTAATAATGGATGCAAAGCGATCGTCATGCGTTCGACTAAACCGCTGGCTTTATATGCGCCTAAAAATAGCGAGTACAGAACCACTGTTGGCACTGCCCAGACAAATAATAATGGTGCCATCGTGATTAATCCATACCGCCCAATTAAAATCTCCTTGAGTAGTGATGGTAAGCCAGATAGGTTGACTATCATCGGTTTGATGAGTTCCTGCACCAGCGGATCGGCGATCGCGGCAAAGTTATTAGCACTCCAAACGGCAATAATTGCCGGGAGAAGTAACAGAGCGATCGCCAGTAACCAGCCAACTTGGGGATGCTCTAATAATGTTGGATGAGGTTCGATCCGCCATCCCGCCTGTGTCGGTTGCCATTGAGGGGGAAATACTGATGGACGATCGATCGCTGCTAAAATTCGCTGACGTTGCTCAGGGGTAAGATTTCTGGCATCTACTGGCACGATCGTTAGATTAGAAGTTCGCTCCCAATGTTTGACGATTTGCCAAGTAAAATCTGACGGTGAAACCTTGTCCCAAAATGGGATGACGATAATTCCCCGTTTCCCTACCACTAATGGCAATAAGTCCGCTAAATCCTCATCGATATGGGTAGCTTTTACCACCAGCAGCACGGTGTCATTAGATGATAACTGTGCGAGGGCAATTCGGGTCGTCGCCGCGTCGGAACGGTAGAGAATACCAGGGGTATCGACAAAAGTAATTCCGTCTCCAGCATAGTTTTCACAGCTCACAGTAGAACCTCGAAAGTTGCTGCTGTATGCAAATTTTCCGGTGAGTGCGGCAATCAGTTGAGATTTGCCAGTATTTTCTTTACCGATAATGACGATCGATCGTTGATGAGGAGCAGCGAGGAGGCGCATGGGGGATGATGGCTTATTTATAAGTCAAAGTATTTTTTAAGAATCCAGTCGAACAGACAATAGATAAAGACAATCTGAATAATGACGATCGCCACTAGACTTACCGAATCAGCGATCGGTGTAAATATTTCTGGCAAATAAATTTCAGCAGATACAATCGTTATCACAACAAGATAAATCATCTAAAAACATTCCCTCTTGGCGATAGATTTCGAGCGGTTTGGTGTCGATATCCAACCGCCGCGCGATCGCATTTGCCACTACTGCAAAGCGTTGACGAAACTTGTAGATAAAGCAAAAGATCGCCTTGTCATGGCGCACAGACGGCCCCACGACAAAAAGCCCAGGGGTAATGGTAGACTCATCCTCATCATTTAATCTGGCATAACCATCCGACCAATTGAACAGATTAGAGATTTTCTTTAAACTACCCTCAAACCCAGTACAGATAATCGGTTGAGTCGGAGAAATCCACTTGTCATATTCACTATGAATTGCATAACCACCAGGAATTGCCGTTACTTCTTCGATCGCTACATTCCCAATTAGGGACTTACAAATAAAAAATCATTCCATCTTTAAATCTAGATTGTAGATAATATCGACAAACCATTTACCAAG
>CASBPY010000248.1 GCA_949127675.1 Synechococcales cyanobacterium PMM_0072 | reverse complement strand
ATGCATTTATCCGTGACCGAAACGCCGTATTGGAGCTGACTCAGATCGGCGGGAATTGATTGTCCACCTTCGTGGAGATTGGACTCTAGCATCATCCCAACCATCGAGGTATTGCCGTTGATGATTTGTTGGATCGTACTTTCAAAGACGATCGGTTGGAGCCGATAATCTTTATTAGAGTTGCCATGACTGCAATCGATCACGATCCGGGGTGGTAAGTCGGCTTTTTTCAGTTCGGTTTCGGCTTGTTGAACACTGATCGGATCATAATTGGGTTTGCCACCGCCGCCGCGCAAAATAATGTGTCCATAGGCATTACCTCTGGTTTGAAAAACGCTAACTTGTCCCTGCTTGTTGATACCGAGAAAGTTGTGGGGTTGCCTTGCTGATTCAAGTGCGTTTAGGGCGACAGTAACGCTGCCATCGGTACCATTCTTGAAGCCGACGGGCATGGATAGTCCACTGGCCATTTCACGGTGAGTTTGGGATTCGGTAGTACGAGCACCAATTGCGGCCCAAGAAATAAGTTCATCGAGGTATTGGGGGACGATCGGATCGAGAGCTTCTGTGGCGGTAGGTAGACCGATTTCGGTAATTTTAATTAATAGGTTACGGCCAGTATGTAAGCCTTTTTCGACATCGAATGATTCGTCCATATCGGGATCATTAATCAATCCTTTCCAGCCGACGGTAGTGCGTGGTTTCTCGAAGTAAACTCGCATGATTAGCAGGAATTTATCTTGGACTCGATCTGCTAAATCTTTGAGTTTGTGAGCATACTCTAAGGCTGCATCAACATCATGAATCGAGCAGGGGCCAACGACGATGAATTTACGATTGTCTTGGAAGTCTAAGATTTTTTGGATCTGTTGGCGATAGTTAACGATCCGTTGCTCCAATGCTGGGGATAAGGGTAGTTTTTCTTTGAGTTCTTTAGGCGTGATCAAGATTTTTGAGTAGTTGATATTCGTGTCGCCGAGGACATTGGAATCCATGATGTTTTCTAAGCTTTGAATATCTCGATCTGATGTCTGATTTTGCATGGTTGGAGATCTGAAAATAGTGATATTGAATACTAATTAAGGAAATCTGCCGATCGACCTAGAGCTTACTCGCCAATTTAGCGTTTATCCTTGAATACCAGTTGCAGCGATGCTCTGTATGAGTAGCTACGCCAATGTTAGTGAGATTGTTCGGTATATTTAAGTAACTTTAGCGGGGGAAGGAGTAAGCATCGACCGATCTATTGTCCTCAACTGGACAGAGCTTGCTAGATTTTAAATCGATGCCAACTGAATAAATACATGAGCTTTTAATATTTTGGTTAGTTAAGCAAATTATGCTAAAAACTTGGTCTTATCTCACGCTGGGAGATATTTTGCGTTAATGTAGGCTTTGCCTGAGCTTATTATATCGAAAATTTGGTTACGAGTGCCAATAAAACGCTACTTAATCGGAAATCAGCACTTCTTGCAGTGATTTTGTCGTTTTGATCTTGAGTAGATCTGGTTGACTAACTAGCTGCAACGTTAAGATAAGGCGTAAGTAGTCAGTAATTTTAATCATGGGGCACTAGAACTCCTAGCCCCAAAACCTAAAACCCAAAGCCTAATGTTTGCCACCAACGCGCCCACTCAGCCAATTAATCCTGACAAGATTCGATCGAGTATTCAAGCCTTGCAGCCCGATCTAGTTGCCTTGAGACGACAGATCCATCAACAGCCAGAACTGGGATTTAAAGAACAAATCACTGCGGCGAGGATTGCTAGTAAACTGACGGAATGGGGTATCTCTCATCAGACGGGTATTGCCGAAACTGGGATTGTGGCAACGATTGAGGGGCGGAAAGCTAGTACGCGGTTTCGCACACTGGCGATTCGGGCGGATATGGATGCATTGCCGATTCAGGAAGCTAATGATGTGCCCTATAAGTCCCAACATCCTGGGATCATGCACGCTTGTGGACACGATGGACATACTTCGATCGCCCTAATCACGGCTTACTATCTATCCCAGCATCGGGATGACTTTGCGGGGACAGTCAAAATCATCTTCCAGCCTGCGGAGGAAGGGCCTGGAGGTGCCAAACCGATGATTGAGGCGGGAGTGCTCAAAAATCCAGAGGTGGATGCGATCATCGGGCTACATCTGTGGAATAATTTACCACTGGGGACAATTGGGGTGCGAAGTGGCGCGTTGATGGCGGCGGTAGAGAGATTTAGTCTAACGATTCAGGGCAAGGGCGGACATGGCGCGATGCCTCATCAGACGGTGGATTCAATTGTTTTAGCCAGCCAGATTGTGACAGCACTACAAACGATCGTCTCACGCAATGTCAATCCGATCGATTCGGCGGTAGTTACTGTCGGGCAATTTAATGCTGGAACTGCTAAGAATGTGATTGCTGATACTGCTAGTTTGGCGGGGACAGTTAGATACTTTAATCCTAATTTAGCAGATTTCTTCCATCAACGAATTGAAGGAATTGTCTCCGGAATTTGTGCAGCATACGGGGCAACTTACAAGCTAGATTATGTCAAATTTTACCCACCTGTAATTAACGATCAAAAAATTACTGAATTGGTTCGATCGGTTGCAGTTGATTTAGTCGAGACACCACTAGGGATTGTACCTGAATGTCAGACAATGGGCGGAGAAGATATGTCTTTTTTCCTAGAACAAGTACCTGGATGTTACTTCTTTGTCGGTTCTGCTAATCCAGATCGATCGTTGGCATATCCCCATCATCATCCACGCTTTGACTTTGATGAAACGGCTCTAGCTACAGGGGTAGAAATGTTTATTCGTTGTGTCGAAAAGTACTGCACCTAAGCCGATTTACTTTGCTACTAATCCACCCAGAATTATGTGTCGTTTCCGTTTAATTGGCTTACTTAGATTTGGTTGCAATACCTGTCTAATCGCTCTTTGCCAAATTGCCATTACTGGTTCAACCCCAAACCTGTCGAGGACTTGTGGCGCGTGGTGTGAGAAATATTGACGCTTGCCAGGATTGGACATTAACTGGCTCAATCCGATCACTAAAGCACTCACACTTTCCGGTTTTACCAACATACCGTCGATGCCATCATGGACGATTTCACGAGGACCACTCAAACAATTGCTAGCAATTACAGGTACACCACAAGCCATCGCTTCGCACAGGGTCACGGGAAAGCCTTCAAACCGTGAAGGGAGGATAAAGATATCAGCTTTTCGCAAATGAGCATCGATATTTTTGACAACTCCTGGCATAAATACCCGATCTGATAACTCTAGATCCACGCATAAATCTTCCAGTTCAGATCGCATTTCACCCTCGCCTAAAATTGTCAAAGTCCACTCAGGATATTTCTCAGCAACTTGAGCAAAAGCTTTAATTGCTAGATCGAAACCTTTTTCGGGAATCAACTTACCGATCGCCAGTAAATGTCGATCGTCGGTATACAATTGAGATTGAATTGGCTCTGATTTTGGTAAAATAACTGGATTAGGAATCACAAAAGTTTTGGATCGATCAAGCGGGAAAAAAGACAGTGCCGCATGAGTTTGGACTGTGACTAGATCTGCTTGCCGATAAGTTAACTGTTGCAGTAGTTGAGTAGCTTTATTCAGTTGACCAAAAGTTGGATGGACATGCTCACTGACGATCGTTTTGACCTTCAGCCCCCGACAAGCCAGAAGTGTCATAATGTTGGTGGTGTTGACAAAGCTAATCACCAGATCGGGTTGACTGGCAACAATTGCTTGCTTGAGGACTTGAATCCGGCGGAGATTGTATGTCACTGAAGACACCGAAAATTTGAAGCCATCTGGACTTCTAATTCCCAATGGATGTAGATCGATTCGGCGATCGAGATCGTAAAATGGTAGTTCGGCACCATCATCAAAAGTAAGAATTGTAATCTGCCAACCTTTGGCAGCCCAATAGTTTGCCATAGTTGAGATGACTCGCTCTGCGCCACCAACATTCAGGGAAGAACTAACTAATGTAAGTTTCATGAGATTTCAGGGTGCTGTTAGTTCCAAGCGTAAAGTACGAAAATCGAAAAGTTAAAGATCCATTTGACGCAATATATCCTCAATTTTTAGATAACTATGAGCACAAATACTGGTCAGATTCTCGATGGTAAAGCTTTGGCTGTGAAGATGCAGGATGCGCTGCAACAGCAAATTGGCAAATTGGAACCACAAATTGGTCGCCCACCTGGATTGGCGGTACTGATGGTGGGGGATAATCCAGCGAGTGCTGCTTATGTCGGGGGTAAGGAGCGAGCTTGTGCGAAGGTGGGGGTGAGGTCTTTTGGGCAACACTTTCCGGCTAGTGTGAGCCAGGAAAAATTGACAGAAATCATCCATGAATTAAATGCTGACGATCGAGTCGATGGGATCTTAGTCCAATTACCGTTGCCAGATGGGTTTGATTCGGTGGCACTATTACATGAGATCGCGCCGCACAAGGACGTAGATGGTCTACATGCACTCAATTTAGGGCGACTGGTGCGGGGAGAGCCTGGACTCCAAAGTTGCACCCCTGGGGGCGTAATGCGGCTATTGGCGGAATATCAGCTTGATGTGCGCGGCAAACACGCAGTAGTGGTGGGGCGGAGTATTTTAGTTGGCAAGCCGCTGGCTTTGATGTTGTTAGCGGCTGATGCTACAGTAACGATCGCTCATTCTCGCACGCCTGACATTGCCGCTGTTTGTAGGGAAGCAGATATCTTGGTGGCAGCGGTAGGGCGGACGCAGATGATTACTGCCACAATGGTTAAGCCCGGGGCGGTGGTAATTGATGTCGGGATCAATCGGATCGAAGATCCCAGTACTGGTAAGTCGCGATTGGTTGGGGATGTAGATTTTGACTCGGTGAAGGATGTGGCGAGTTGGATTACACCTGTACCTGGAGGGGTAGGGGCGATGACAGTGACGATGTTATTGGAAAATACGGTTTGGAGTTATGCCAATTCGCATGGGCTGATTTGAGAAATTGGGTTATCGCTCACGGTGTCGCCCCCAATCGTTCTTGCAGGACAATATTGTTGCTCGCGAATCCGCCCGACAAGGACGGCATCTACCAGCTCTAATAACTCATATAGCTGGGGATCTAAGCTAGCTGTAAGTGGTACGGATGGATAGAGGGGAGTTAGTGCCAGTCTAATCTCTGTACCAGTCGGAAATACCCAAACCAGCGGTTCTTGACTACTGACGATCTGTTCGGTGAAGTGTCGGTCAAAATACAATAACAAGGACAAGAACATGTTTGGATTTATGAGGGAATAATAACAGAGAGACAAGATTATCAAAAATATTAAATCGGTTTTGCCTCTGTCTTTAACTAGTTGTGAGGAAATGAGGTCATGCAAGAAATTCAAGGTAAGACACGAACTGTTCGAGAACTGTTGAGTGGGGCAAAATATGGCATTGATTATTACCAACGAGAGTATAAATGGCAATCCAAGCAGATTGCTGAATTGGTTAACGATCTGACAGGACGCTTTCGAGAAGATTACGATCCAAATCATCCCAGAAAAGAGGTTATTCAGTATGGATACTACTTCCTCGGTTCCATTATTATTAGTCAGCGTGACACGCTCCGAATGGTTGTTGATGGTCAACAGCGGCTTACTTCGCTGACTTTACTATTAGTTTATTTAAACAATTTACAGAAAGGGCGTAATGATCTGTCCAAAATTGAGGATTTGATTTTTGCAGAATCATTCGGCGAGAAATCTTTTAATTTGAACGTCTTGGAACGAAATGACTGTATGGAGTCACTTTTTAATGGGCAGCCATTCGATCCTATCGGAAAGCCAGAATCAGTGGCTAATTTAATGGGGCGGTATCAAGATGTTGAGGAATATTTTCCCGATGAGTTGAAAGACAAAGCTTTGCCTTATTTTATCGACTGGCTGAAAGATAAGGTTCATATTGTTGAAATCACCGCCTATTCTGATGAGGATGCATATACCATCTTTGAGACGATGAACGATCGTGGTTTATCGTTGTCAGCAACAGATATGTTGAAAGGTTATTTACTTGCCAATATTGACGATGTTGGTAAACGAGGAGAAGCGGATAAATGTATCAAACAATGGTTACTGAAGTTTGGCGAAATCGCTGCATCCCACTTGTTATCAAAATAACCCTGGATTCAAGAAAATGATTCAACGAACGGGCGTACAATTTCAGTCTCATTCAGCTTTTAAGAAGGCAGACTTTGAGCAACGTTTTGGGCTATATCAAAGCATTGCCGATCAATTGTGGTCAACTAAACGGCTACAGTTTGAAAGTTTAGAGTAACTTTTTGGTATGGAGTCATACTTTAAACCTTTTACTGATATTGATTATAGAAATAAGCAATATCAGCTAAAATGAGATTGAGATTTGGTCGCTAGAAAAAGATAGGGATACTTCTATAAAGTTAGCTTTACTGCCATAAAATTAAATGTGCTAACCAATTTTCTGGGCAATTACGGCATAAAAAGGATCGCCACCAGGGACACCAATCATCCGTAGGAAATCAGGTACTTGACTGACATGAACGATCGATTCAGGCTGACTAAACCCTGGGACAGATTGGAAATAACCTTTGACTAATTCTACTCGACAGGTCTCACTGCCATCGCGCCAAATCTCGATCGCTTTGTGATAAAACATTCGATTGGAGAAACTAAAAATTGCAATTCCATTTGGTTTGAGAATCCGGTGAATTTCTGCAAAAATTGCTTCGGGATATTGAAGATATTGGACAGAGACAGTATTTAAGACGGCATCAATGCTGGCATCAGCAAGGGGTAACTGCTGATCTTGATTGAGATTCTGGACAAAGTATTCATCTAGTCGCGGATTTTTAGCGAGTTCTTCGGCATTCAAACCATGCCCGTGAACATGCTCGAACTGGATATCATCAGGCAGATGGGATACCCAACTACTCATCATGTCAAAGATCCGCGTATTCGGCGTAAGTCTATCGTGATATAAATTGGTTAATCGATCGATAAAGCCGCTATCCACATGGGTAACAAATCGAGGGACTCCATAAAACTCTCGATCGTTACCACTGTCTAATTTGCGGCGTTGTTGGGAAGTGAGGGTCATGAGTTGGGAGTTGGGAGTTGGGAGTTGGGATTAGACCCAATTAACACTCTAATTCTAACTAGGATCTAAAATTTGATCCCTAATTGACCATTGATCCCGCGAATGGAGTGATAGCCAACGCCATAAAACATATTGCCAGGTGGGGTAAAGTGAACGCCACCAGAGTAAGCAACACCTTTGTCGCCATAAAGTCCTAAACCAGCGTAGGGAGCCACAAAGGGGAAGCTAAAAAACTTGAGTGCGTCAACACCTGTGACACCTTTTGGCCCAGTACCGATTTCA
This sequence comes from Synechococcales cyanobacterium PMM_0072, assembly GCA_949127675.1. Lineage (GTDB taxonomy): Bacteria > Cyanobacteriota > Cyanobacteriia > Cyanobacteriales > Chamaesiphonaceae > Chamaesiphon. Next base: position 35,049 of record CASBPY010000248.1, on the reverse strand, counting down.
GCTCCAAGATCGAAAAATCTCACACCAGCCCCATAGGTGACATCACTATCTTTGGAACCTACTGTAACCCAAGGTTCCGGTACTAATTGAGCGGAAGCGGGGGTGACTTGGATTGCCACGAGGACGGCGAAGATCGAGCCACAGATTGATTTAAGTTGCATCGTTAGTGCTCCTGAGCTTCAGTTTGATAATTTGATAAAAAGATTGAGATCCAGACAGATGAGTAATTTTAATCTGTCTAGTCTTTATTTCAGACGATAGCCAGTTGAGATTGTTTCTGGAACTGGCTATCGCAGTAAAATTAGGTAGGGCTAATTCTACTCAATCCCAAATTTAACTGAAACTACTGCGGTGATATCCTTGTCGATCGAACTGGTATCATAGCTACCACCATTACTCACCGCAGTTGAATTGCGCTCGGTGATTTGGAATACCCCAGTATCCGCACTCCGCACCCCACCAACCCTATTTCCAGTACTTTTAGCGATCGATTCGGCTCTAGCTTTGGCATCTTTGGTGGCTTCGGCGATCATCTCAATCCGCAGTTTGCTGAGTTCGTTGTAGAGATATTCTGGTGGCTCGGAAGTGAGGGGGATGCCTTCATTGATCAGTTCGTTAATTTGCCGTGATAATTTGGCATAACGCTCAACTTGATTCGATCGAATCTCTAACCGCTGGCTGAGTTTGTAACCAAGTATTTTACCTGTTTCTCGTTCTTTAACTAGTTCAGGAATTGCTACTGTTTCTAGTGAACTCAGCGAAATTTCTGAGTCGGCAACTTTTGCCTCTTTCAGATACTGCTGAACTCGCTCCGTTCTACTATTGAGTTCTTTGTATGCTGCCTGAACAGTTGGCTGTTGGCTAGTAATAGCGACCTTCCACACAATATAGTCTGACTTGATTGGTCGTTTCGCCGAGCCAGTAATTAATAATCCATCGTCTACTCGTTTGATATTCCGAATTGCCCCCGCCCATAAAAATGAGCTAGCAATTAGAGCTGCCGATAGTAAAGCCAATCCAGCAAATAATTCAGGAAACCGAGAGCCAGTTCTAGTGCTTTCCATTGCTTGTGCCTCACACACAAAAATAAATTCTTTCGAGGGGATGGAATTCCATTCACCTTAAATATAGCTACCACGGATCGATCGATTATTCCTGAAGAATGATCTTAACTTGTGCAAACAGTAAGATCTGAACAGCATTACGACTGAGCAATCAGTCCAAAAGACACCGATCGATCTTGAGTATTGCCACGGTCAGTAATATGATGACCAAGCGACTCCTAAATTTCCCTCCACCGTATTTATGACTACATCCTCACCTATCAACAGTCTCAATCTGCCCAATTCAGCCCTATTTGGTACCGATGGCATTCGGGGGCGGGTGGGAGATATCCTCACCGCTAATCTAGCTCTCCAAGTGGGCTACTGGGCGGGAATGGTCTTGCGAGAGGCTGCTGCGGATGTCGGGCCGATTATTATCGGGCAAGATTCACGCAATTCTAGTGATATGCTTGCTAGTGCTTTGGCGGCGGGGATTACTTCAGCCGGAATTGAAGTGTGGAATTTGGGCTTGTGTCCTACGCCTGGGGTTGCCCATCTGACTGCGACTAGCGATGCGATCGGTGGTGTGATGATTTCTGCCAGCCACAATCCGCCTGAGGATAATGGAATTAAGTTTTTTGGTGCAAATGGTACAAAGTTGTCTAAGGACTTGCAGGTAGCGATCGAAGCGGGAATTCGGGGGCAGTCTGGATCGATCGTCGAACCAGAAAAATGGGGTCATCTCTACTTCACGCCGGAATTAATCACTCAATATGTGGAAGCGATGCAGGAATCTCTCACTCCAGGTACTAGCTTGGCAGGGATGAAGATCGTCCTCGATTTAGCCGCAGGTGCATCGGTACAAGTAGCTCCAGCGGTTTTTAAAAATTTAGGGGCTGAAGTGACGTGCCTGCATGAAGAAGCTGATGGCGATCGAATCAATGTCAATTGCGGTTCTACCCATATGGGATTACTACAAGAAGCAGTGGTTACGCATCAAGCGGATCTGGGCTTTGCCTTTGACGGGGATGCCGATCGAGTTTTGGCAGTAGACAATCGCGGGCGTAAAGTAGACGGTGATTATATTCTCTACTTCTGGGGTCAATATCTTAGTAAACAGGGACTATTGCCAAAGGATGAAATTATTACGACAGTCATGGCAAATCTCGGCTTTGAACGGGCTTGGCAAGCATTGGGCGGTAAAGTTGTCCGAACAGCAGTAGGCGACCAATATGTTCAAGCAGAGATGGCTAGCAGTGGTGCGATGTTAGGCGGTGAACAGTCGGGACATATTCTCTCCCCCCAGCATAGCGTCAGTGGGGATGGTATCCTGACAGCATTGCATGTAGCGGCGATCGTCCAGCAGTCAGGTAAATCTCTGGCGGATCTGGTCGATGGTAGTTTTCAAACCTATCCCCAAATTCTGCACAATATTCGCGTTGACGATCGGGAAGCTCGGTTAAACTGGGATCAATGCCAACCATTGCAGGATGGGATTATTCAAGCTGAAGCAGCGATGGGCGATACTGGGCGGGTATTAGTCCGCGCTTCTGGTACGGAACCCTTGATTCGAGTGATGGTTGAAGCTGAGACAATGGAAGTGACTAAGCATTGGACAGAATATCTGGTATCGATCGTTGAGAAACACTTTTTAAATTAGTGGATAGTGAATAGTGAGATTTTTAGATCTGTAGGTTGGGTTGAAGAATGAAACCCAACACACCCAACTGTCGATTTTTGTTGAATATTAGCTGAGATCTAGATGGTGGGCAGTGCCCACCCTACACATACTCTCCCAACTCCCAACTCTTTCTATGGAGTCATTCTTACTCACACCAGGTAACGTATTAGGTAATCGTTATGAAATCGTCCGCGAATTGGGACGGGGTGGATTTGGGCGGAGTTATTTAGCGATCGATCGGAATAAATTTGGGGAAAAATGTGTACTCAAAGAGTTTGCACCCCAAGTACGGGGACAAGCCGAATTAGCCAAGGCAAAAGAACTATTTGAACGAGAAGCGGGAGTTTTGTACAAACTCCAACATCCCCAGATTCCAGCCTTTCGCGAACTATTGCGGGTCAATGGGGCTGGAACTGAATCGCTATTATTAATCCAAGATTATATCGAGGGCGAAACCTATCTTCAACGGCTAAATCAACGGCTAAAGCAGCAGCAAGTTTTTAGCGAAGGTGAAGTCGTGGAACTATTTCATGACTTATTACCAGTTCTCGGATATATTCATCAACTAGGCGTAATTCATCGTGATATTTCACCGGATAATATTATCTATCGCGATCGAGATAAATTACCCGTTCTCATTGATTTTGGTGGAGTCAAAGAAATCGCCACCACCATCGTGGCCCAATATAGTACTGCCAAAATTTCCACCCGCATTGGTAAGCAAGGTTATGCACCCGATGAACAAATGATTCGCGGTAAAGTATCACCAGCCAGCGATCTTTACTCTCTGGGTGCGACGGCATTAACATTGTTAACTGGTAAAGATGCTAGTACTATTTACAATCCAGTTGAGACAACTTGGGAATGGCGAAAACATCTAAATCTTAGCCCCGAATTTGGAGCAGTAATCGATCGATTACTCCAGTACAATCCCCAACATCGCTATCAATCTGTCGCCGAAGTATTGGCAGATCTCCCTGCTCGAAATCTGGAATCGATCGGGAGTCATCTGCCGATCACCACCACAAATGCGACTCCGATCACCTATGCTAGTCATATCTCTCAGCTCAAAACGATCGCCGTTAGTCCTGGCAAAAAAGAGATACCAACAGTAGCACCACAGCTACCAGCCAGAGATCCCCATGAGTGGAAAAAACCTGCTCTGCAAGTTGGCAAAGCAATGTCAGGCATTTTCATTATCTGCTTGGTAATTAGTAGTGGAATTAAGTGGGTAAAATGGATCGATCCGATCAAAGTGGTTAACGATAAAATTAACAGTACCACCACAGGTATGATCAATTCTATTCCCAATCCCTTTAAATCTCAGCCACCAATTAAACAACGGCAACAAGATCTCGATCGCAGATTAAAAGCACTCAATATCCCTGCCAAGAAATTCTATCGTCAAGTCGATCGAGCCTTTTATGCCAAACATCCTGAACTAAAAGGTCGATCTTTGACAACGGCAGAAAAAGACAACAAACTGCGGCAAGAATGGCAAGATCTAGCGGTCAAATTATTAGATCAGCAAAACAAGTGAATCAACGATTGCTATCGCAGACGGCAAGCCATTCGATTTAATGGTCAGTCTTATAATCGCTAACATATTTGCTTCTGTGGTTGTTGATTGCTTTGACTGCTCCTAGATAGCTGACTCGAACATCCTGCCGATCCAAGGCTTCCACAATCCCGTCTTGACTACCACGCTCGATCGTATTGGCATGGCGTAATAGAGCGGTGAGGTCGGCTTTAGTATGGGTAAATGGGGCGATCGTACCGATCGCATCTAGCAATCGGATCGTGACCGCGACGCTGCTATGTCCGTATTGGCGAATTTGATTAAAAGCCTTATCTAAGGCTGCTTCAAAAGTCACAGAGCGGGTAATCACGCGCAATTTGTCTTGGTCATCATAGCGATAGCTAGAAGGAATTTCTTTTTGGGCGAGATGGCATAGAGCCGCACTAAGTCGATCGATACAAGTGACAGCAGTAAACGGGTCATTAATCCCTGGGGAGAGGGCGCGGGCGGCGATCTCTACGAGTTGTTCGATCGGAAATTTGACATCCTGCTGGACGGTGCGCTGCACGCCCAAAATAAAGGCATCATTAATCTGTTTGACGAGCTTTTTTCGGGCTGCTGCGGGATAAGCTAATACCAGCGGACTGCCTTTGACTACAAAGTCGCCAGGACGATGTTGGATCGCAATCAGCAGATCTTCGTCCTTGGCAATCTGCATCAAGACATCGGTATCGATCGCTTGAACGTAGCAGCTACTAGCGGCGGGAATTGGACTGGACTCGAGATCGAAATCAGCAGGAATGTCCGCACTTAAGGGTTCTTGGCGGTGCTTGGACGCACCGCGTCCGATTTGGGTCGGAAACAGCTTATCGATCGCCGCTTCGAGTTCTTCTGCTACTTTGCCAATCACATTATCGACTTGGATCGATGCCGCCGAATGGTGGATAAAGTAAATCAACACGCCGACACTCGCCAGTGCCAAGCCAAGTCCCACTGTTACCGCTAGATGCGGTACGAATTCATTTTCGTTGACTCCATTAATCGTGCGAAGTACCATCAAACTGTACACAAAGGTCGAGATAAATGTTCCCAAAACGACTTGGTTGCCAGTATCCTGCATGAAGTTCCGCAATAGGCGCGGGCCAAATTGTGAAGATGCTAGTTGGAGGGCAACGATCGTAATCGAAAATGCCGTAGTCGCTACACTGATCATCGAACCTGCGATCGCCGACAGGATTGCCCGCGAACCACTCGGTCCCAAGGCGTAAGCCCAGCCAGTATTGCTAATTAGATCTGTTCTGGAATTTTGGTCGATCTGGATCGTCACAAATGATAGTAAAATCGCTGCGGCAACCATCAGTGTCGGAACGAACCAGAAACTAGAGTGGAGCGTGTCGAGTAGCTTGGTGAACTTGGTTTGCATTATCCCTTTGTCACGTTGGGACTACTCGATTTGGCACCATTCCGCTGAGATCTATTTTCTGCCAACTGCTGGAGCGAACTACTAATGCTGCGCGATTGTGGTACTTTGCCATTGCCAGCGGGCCAACCTTCTCGTTGTTGGGTCCGATCGCCATCAGTGGCTTCAGTTTGGTCGTGAAAGAGAATTTGCTGCGTCGGGTAGGGTAGATCGATCCCATTCGCGAATAGCTTGGTCTTAATATTGCTCAATACCTGATCTTGCAAGTCCAATACATCTGCCTGACGGGGCGGCTCTACCCACCAGCGGGCGCGGATATTCACGCTGCTACCTGCGAGTTCGACGACGATCGCATCGGGAGCAGGTGAGGTCAATACTCCCGTTGTCTCCCGTACCGCTGCTAAAATTAGCTCTCTGGCGGTGTCGATGTCATCGCCATAGCCGATGCCGATATCGTACTGAAGACGGCGATGCTCGAAAGCGGTATTCACCGTGACGGAATTGGTAAATAGTTCGGAATTGGGAATGACGATCCGCCGACCGTCATAAGTGCGAATTGTTGTCGCGCGCGTTTGAATATTTTCAACGGTTCCTTCAAAATTCTTGAACACTATTTGATCGTCGATTTGAAAAGGTTCGGTTAATAAAATTAAAATGCCTGATAAAAAGTTTTGTAAAATATCCCTAAATGCAAAACCAATTGCCACACTACTTATTCCCAATAGCTGAACGAGATCGCTAGCTTTTAAGGAGGGAATGACAATCGTTAAAGCCACAAACAAGCCAATCAGAATTATTGTCCCTTGTGCTAGTCTGCCCAATACCATTCCTAAACTGCGGGCTTCGCGACGATTGCGAGTCAGAGTTCTAACTACTTGCTTAATCGTTCTAGCAGCATAGAAAAAGATTGCAAAGGTGATTAAGGATAATACTAAATTTGGTAATAGAGTAATCAATCCGTCTAGCATTGCCTGCATTTTGTCAAACAGGATCGATATTTGTGAATTCATAAAATGTTGTAATATCATTTGTGATGATTTTACAGTCGGCTGTTAGAGATCTACATCTATCAAAGGGGATAAATCTAGACAAAGGGAGATGACAAACTGAGGGTAAATTCTAAATCCGACGATGAACCAGCCAGAGAGTCGTACCGTTTAATTCTGAGATCCCAACGATAGCCATAAAAGCCACCGGAAGTATTATCCGAGATGGAGGGTACCTAAACATAGCAGATTAGCTATTCTCACCATTTTTTCGATATCGATTTCATGGTAAGATCGGATCGAGACTCTGTATATACCTACAGAAAATTTAGAATTAACCTGATCGTAACTTCAGATTCGGATTTGGAGATCAATAGACCCGACTATGTTTGATTTTGATGCCTTCGTAATTGGTTCCGGCCCTGCGGGAACGATTATTGCCGCTGCTTTGAGCGAACGGGGTTTGCGAGTGGGCGGAATGACTGCCCGTCAACTGCGGCAAGTGTGGCCAAATACTTATGGAATCTGGCAAGACGAACTCGAAGCACTGGGGCTGAAAGAATTATTAGGTCATTGTTGGGAAAATTGCGGATCTTATTTCGGACGCGATCGAGTCGATCATCATCGCGGCTATGGTTTATTCGATAAGGTCAAACTGCAAAACTATCTTTTAGCCAAGTGCGAGGCAGGCGGAGTTGTCTGGCAACAGGGCAAAGCAAAGAGTATCGAGCATGAATCCCACAGATCGATCGTCACGACGACTGAGGGCGAAATGATTAGTGCCAGAGTGGTAATCGATGCGAGTGGACACGAGCCGATGTTTGTCAAGCGGCAGGCTCAGGGGGCGATAGCGTATCAAACTGCTTATGGCATCGTCGGTCATTTTTCGGCACCGCCAGTCGATCCGCAACAATTCGTCTTCATGGATTTTCGCAGCGAGCATCTCTCGGAAACCGAACGTGCTAACGAGCCGCCGACATTTTTATATGCGGGAGATTTTGGCGAGGATGTCTATTTTGTCGAAGAGACATCGCTGGCGATGTCACCTCCACTGAGTTTCGAGTTTCTAGAGCGACGTTTGCACAATCGGCTTGCCGCGCGCGGAATTAGCGTTACTGCCGTCCATGAAGTCGAACGGGTGATCTTTCCGATGACGTTACCTCTGCCGGATCTCCATCAACCGATCGTCGCTTTTGGCGGCGCGGCGAGCATGGTCCACCCAGCATCTGGTTATCTGGTAGGAGCGTTGCTGCGCCGCGCTCCTGGCTTGGCTGAGGTGATCGCCACCGCCCTTAAAGATCCCCAAGCCGAAACAGCGGCGATCGCTCGTGTAGCTTGGCAGGAGCTATGGAATCCCGATCGCTTGCGGAAGTACTATCTCTATCGGTTTGGCTTGGAGAAGTTGATGCGCTTCGACGAGGTGCTGTTAAAACAGCATTTCGATACCTTCTTCAGTCTGCCCCAAAGTCAATGGGCAGGATTTTTGGCCGACGGGTTATCGACACCAGAATTGCTGGCAGCGATGGTGCGCTTATTTGCCACCGCACCCAATTCCCTCCGGTGGGGTTTGATGCAATTTCCTGGTTGGGAAGGCAATCTCCTCTGGCAATTCCTCAGCCTCCAATCCGCACGAGCGTCTGAGCCAATGGCTTCTAAATCGCTCTAATAAAAGTTAGAACTCCCCGCAATACTAAGACAATCGGTATTGGCGGCACAAATGAAGTTTAGTCCGATTGACACCCACGGATCATCATGTTAGAGATCGAATGTAGTTTTAATATCTGATGATCGCAGTTTAAGCCGCCGCGACTGTTTGAATGATTAATACCGAGCAAGGTGCATGATGTAAGACATAATTACTGACACTGCCCATCCACAATTCATTTAAGCCACTATAACCGCGCCTACCAACGACAATCAGGTCTACAGATTGAGCTTTAGCAACATCACAGATCGATCGGCCCGGATTGCCCGATTGCTGGCTAATTTCGGTGGGGACACCGACAGCATCAGCTTGTCGAGCGAGATCTTGTAAAAAGGCTAATCCATCTGCACGTTGTTGTTGCTGTTGGGCTAGATAGATTTCGGTTGCGGATTGACTGAGGGTCATCGCATCACCGCCAGCATACATCGGTGGATTGAGTGAGAAGATACTGTAGTCTAATTCGATCGCCGATAATAAGATCAGCGTCGCATCAAAAACTTGGGCTTGAGCTAGTGCTTGGGCAAACACCTGCACGCTAACTGGAGATCGATCCACTGCTACCAAAATTTTCCGAAAAGGACGCGCCATACTATAACCTCATCAATAAAAACAGAGCAAAATCGATTAATCTATAATTAATATTCCTCTATTTTTATTGTAGTCAATCGCATTGCTACTTCTCTATAAATCACTATAAAAATTAATTGTTACCTTGCCTAAATGTAGCTTAATCGCAAAACCAGCAAATTTTATGCCCCACCCTAATTGTATTGTATACATATAGATAGGTATGTCCATCAAGCAGGAGTCACCATGCCGAATACTACCACTAACCGGCCCTTATATATTTTATTAATTAGTATCCACGGGCTGATTCGAGGGCAAGATCTAGAACTGGGCCGGGATGCCGACACTGGCGGACAAACTAAATATGTCGTCGAACTGGCTAAAGCTCTGGCAAAACAGCCCGATGTTGAGCGTGTCGATTTAGTTACCCGCCGGATCGTTGATGATACTGTCAGTGATGATTATCGGGTATTAACGGAGTCTTTGGCGGACAATGCCCAGATCGTCAGGATTGAAGCAGGGCCAGATGCCTATCTTCCTAAAGAAGAATTATGGGGTCATCTCGATGGTTTTACCGATCGATTATTAACTTGGCTGCATACTCAGCCGCGTTTGCCCGATCTGCTCCACACTCACTATGCTGATGCGGGATATGTGGGAGCTAGGTTATCGCATTTAACCGGACTCCCATTGATTCACACGGGACATTCGTTAGGTCGCGATAAGTTACGGCGATTGTTGGCGTTGGGGATGACAATGGAGCAGATTGAGGAACGCTATCAGATGCTCCAGCGGATTAGTGCCGAAGAAGATACACTCAGTACTGCGGATTTGGTGATTACCAGTACGCGGAACGAAATTGAAGATCAATACGAGCTGTATGATTATTACACGCCAGAAAAAATGGCGGTGATCCCACCAGGGACAGATTTGGAGCAATTTTATCCGCCAGATGGTCAGGGTGAAAATGTCGAATTTAGCAATACTTTGACTAAGTTTTTGACCCATCCTGATCGGCCGATAATTCTAGCATTGTCCCGACCCGATGAACGAAAAAATATTGCGACCCTATTGGAAGCTTATGGTCGATCACCTAGATTACAGCAATTAGCCAATTTGGTAATTATTGCAGGTAATCGGGATGATATTCGCGAATTAAATGAAGGTGCCCAAACTGTTTTAACTGAATTATTATTAGTCATTGATTGCTATGATCTCTATGGCTGCGTAGCATTGCCAAAACATCATACATCTGGTGAAGTAGCGGATATTTATCGGTTGGCGGCTGCTTCTAAAGGTGTGTTTGTCAATCCGGCTCTGACTGAGCCATTTGGGTTGACGTTATTAGAAGCTGCGGCAAGTGGCTTACCATTGGTAGCGACGGAAAATGGTGGTCCAGTGGATATTATTGGCAATTGTCACAATGGATTACTCGTCGATCCTTTAGATGGCGAGGCGATCGAGTCTGCATTATTACAGATACTTGAAGATGGGTCACTGTGGCAAGAATATGTCGATAATGGTTTAAAAAATGTCGCTCAATTTTACTCTTGGGATGCTCATGCGCGATCTTATCTCCACAAAGTTCGATCTCTGGTATTGCAGGGCAAACCATTACCTAAACCAACACCGATCGTCCCCAAAGCAGGTAAATATCGCCGCCGCGCTCTATTTACAGCGATCGATAATACATTATTAGGTAATGATGAGGCATTAACAGAATTTGTCCGCATAGCGCGTCAACAGCATCGGCAGTTTTTATTTGGAGTTGCCACGGGGCGGCGATTGGATTCAGCCCTGAAGATTTTTAAGACTTATGGCATTCCGACCCCAGATGTGTTGATTACCAGTTTAGGGACGGAAATTTATTATCCTCCCCAACTAACTGCGGATGTTGCTTGGAACCGTCATATCGATCGGGGGTGGACACCACAAGTATTGCGCCGGACGATCGATCCATTACCTGGTTTGACGATCCAGTCCAAGCGCGAGCAAAGTCGATTTAAGGTGTCTTACTATTACGACGCGACGATCGCACCATCTCTAGAAGAAATTCTAACGATCTTGCGGCAACAAGAACTATCCGTCCACACGACACTTTCATTCGGTCAATATCTTGATTTTGTACCAGCTAGAGCATCAAAAGGTTTAGCCTTACGATATATAGCCAGACAGTGGAATATTCCCCTGGAGCGGGTATTGGTCAATGGTGGCTCTGGCAGTGATGAAGATATGCTCCGTGGCGATACACTCGGCGTAGTCGTAGCAAATCGTCACCATCAGGAGTTATCGATGTTGAACGATACCGAGGGAGTTTATTTTGCTGAAGGCGCACATGCCAAGGGGATTTTGGAAGCGATCGAGCATTATGATTTTTTTAATTTATAATCGACAAGTTATTAATTTCATCGCTCGTTTGATCGATGATAGACAGATAAAACTAACAAGATTAAGCATATATTTCGATGTACGAGCAGATTTCCCACTCATTATTAAATTCAATCTTAGACGATCTCAAACCGGAAATTCGTCGCCAAGATCTTCGACATTTTTATACCCGATTGGGTGCGAATTTTTACGCGATTCACTCGCTATTTTCTAAACTATATGGGCATCGCGATGATTTTGATCGGCAAATGTTGCGGTTAGTAGAAACGATGGCAAAAGGCTATATCGATCGCGCCCCAAAATTGGAACAGCTTGATATCGAACGCGAACGAAATCACAACTGGTTTTTGTCGCAAAAATGGGTGGGGATGGCACTATATAGCAACGGCTTTGCCGATAATTTAGCCGATCTAGCAACTAAGATCGGTTACTTTGAAGAACTCGGTATTAATATGGTACATATTATGCCCATCTTGATGTGCCCTCAGGGTAAGAGTGATGGTGGTTATGCGATTAGTGATTTTAGACAAGTAGACGATCGAGTGGGCACTTTAGACGATATTCGCCTAGTAGCGGACGAGTTGAGCCAGCGGGATATTTTACTAACACTAGATATCGTTCTCAATCACACTTCCGACGAACATGAATGGGCACAAAAAGCGAAGATGGGAGATCCTCGCTATCAAGATTACTATTATGTGTTTGAAAATCGGCAAATTCCCGATCTATTTGAACAAAGTATGCCAGAAGTTTTTCCAGCAACAGATCCAGGTAATTTCACTTGGAATGTAGAGATGGAAAAATGGGTGATGACAGTTTTTCATGAATATCAATGGGATTTAAACTACAGTAATCCCGCAGTGTTTATCGAAATGCTCGATATTATCCTATTTTGGGCAAATCAAGGTGTGGATATTTTACGCCTTGATGCGGTGGCTTTCTTATGGAAAAAAGTTGGTACCTCTTGCCAAAATGAACGCAATGCCCATTTAATTTTGCAGTTAATGAAAGACTGCTGCCAAGTAACCGCACCTGGGGTATTGTTTATTGCCGAAGCAATTGTTGCGCCTGTTGAAGTAATTAAGTATTTTGGTGAAGATGCGATCGTCGCCAAAGAATGTGAAATTGCCTATAATGCCACTTTAATGGCATTACTCTGGGATGGGATTGCCACTAAAAATACCAAGCTACTTTACCAAGGGATCAAAAGTTTACCCAATAAATTAGAGCGCGCTACCTGGCTAAATTATGTGCGGTGTCACGATGATATCGGTTTTGGTTTTGATGACAATGATATTCGGATCGCAGGTTACGAACCTCATGCACATCGCCGATTTTTAATTGATTACTTTAGTGGCAAGTTTGATGCCTCACCCAGAGGGCTAGAATTTATGCACAATCCAGTCACTGGCGACGGGCGAATTTGTGGTTCGCTGGCATCTTTGGTAGGGTTAGAATCGGCAATAGAAATCGCCGACGAGCAGTCGATCGAAAGCGCAATTGATAAAATTTTATTACTGCACGGCATTATTCTAGCTTTTGGCGGTATTCCGCTGATGTATAATGGCGACGCACTGGGCGTACTCAATGATTATAGTTATATCGACGATCCCAACAAAAGTAATGATAATCGGTGGGTACATCGTCCCAAAATCGATTGGCATCAAGCCGAACTACGCAAACAGTCAGGTACGGTGGAATATAAGATCTTCACTGCGATGAAAAAAATGATTGCGATTCGCAAAGAAATTTCGGTGTTTGCCGATTTTGATAATCGTGAATTGCTGCATGTGGAGAATGAACATTTACTGTGTTTTATCCGGTTCGATCGGGAACGTCCATCAGAAAAAGTGCTAGTTGTCGCCAATTTTGACGCTAATCCTCAATCTTTAGATTTGGAAGCTATTAGCAATAAAGGGATTAATCCTCATGGTCGGTTTGTCGATCTATATAGTGGTAGAATCCCATCGCAATTCGATCGTCAGATTACATTGCAAGGATTTCAATTTTATTGGTTAACAGAGACTTAGAACTTCTAAACAATGATAAGCCGCAACGGACGAATACTACAAAACCAGATCGCCCAAATATTCCTACGCCCCAAGCGACTAGCGGCGATCGAAGCTTGTGTAATTGGCTTAGTCTCTGGGTTGGCAGCGATCGCCCTCGGGGAGAGTGTCAGTTGGTTGGGCGGCTGGCGACAGCAAGCCACTCGCATCGTACCTGCCTATTTATCACTACCGACGATCGGGTTAGTCGCGGGGCTATTAGCTGGCTGGCTGGCGGGATACGTGGCACCTGGGGCGAGTGGCAGTGGGATGTCGGAGGTTAAAGCAGTATTGGCACGAGTGCCCATGCCCTTGACCCTGAGACTGGCTGCGGTCAAATGGCTCAGTGCCACACTAGTACTCGCCGCTGGGATGCCATTAGGACGGGAAGGCCCCACCGTACAAATCGGCGCGGCACTAGCCAATCAACTCAGTCATTGGTTCCCGACTTCCCCCGAACATCGTCGTCAACTGATTGCAGCGGGTGCTGGGGCTGGAGTTGCTGCCGCTTTCAATGCGCCGATCGCAAGTGTTTTATTTGTCGTCGAAGAATTGCTCCAAGATCTATCGGGAATTACATTGGGCACGGCAATCTTAGCCTCTTTTGTCGCCTCAGCGGTCGCCAGGATCGGTGGTTCCCGAAGCTGGAATCTCAATTTTGAAGCACATCTCAATAATAATATCCACAATGGCTTTTCAGTACCGGAGATTCCCTGGTACTTACTATTGGGGATTTTAGCAGGCGGTTTGGGAGTCTTATTTAATCGCGGCGTGTTGCTGAGTTTGGGGTGGTATCGACGGTTTTTGCCTGTGGCTTTGCCCTGGCGGGTTGGATTGGCAGGACTAGTTTCGGGGCTGGCTTTAGCTGCGCTCCCATTGGTATTTCGGGATAATGCGGGATTGAGACATCTGTTGCTGAGTGGGGACGCAGACTGGCAGATGGTGGCGATGGTCTTCACGATCAAATTTGGCTTGATTATCTTGGTAACTGGTTCGGGCGCACCTGGGGGGCTGCTGATTCCCTCGATGACGCTGGGATCTGCTTTGGGCTATTTGGTGGGCAATTTAGCCCACTATCTGTCATTCACAGCCTCGCCGATTACTTACGCTTATGTGGGCATGGCGGCTTTTTTCTGTGCTGTTTCGCGAGTACCGATTACGGCAGTGATTTTGGTCTTTGAAATGACCTCTGATTTTAATTTGGTCTTACCATTAATGATCGGTGTTGTCACGACTAATTTGGTCGCGGAAAGACTGCAAAAAGGATCGCTCTACGATCTATTGCTAGCAGCTAATGGCATTCATCTAGAGGATGGATCGACATCACCGCCACTCTGGACAGAATTAACCGCCACTCAGGTGATGCAGCCCAAAGTTGAAACCATCCCTAGCAGTATGACGGGAGCGGAGGCATTAATCCTGTTTTCCCAGTCTTCGCACCATACATTCCCCGTAATGGCAAAGGGCAGTTTGGTGGGAGTATTGTCCGAGCGAGATATCTTGAATCAGGTGCAGCGTGGGGGCGGCGATCTCGCGACAGTCGCCGATCTGATGACTCCCGCACCGATGACCGCTACTCCCGATGATACCCTCGCCCATATTCTCCATCTGATCGATCGCTATCGTCTCGGTAGTCTCCCAATTGTCGATCGGCGAAAATTGGTCGGAATTATTACGCGCAGCGATATCATTCGCGTTGAAGCCGCCTATCTCAACGATCGAGCGGATCTGCTCGGCGAGATCGCCCCAGTTTCGCACGTTATCTATCAAACTCGCGCCCCAGAAGTCGGCAGGGGCAGATTGCTGGTATTGGTGAGTAATCCAAACACTGCCCAACTACTGATAGAAATGGCAATGGCGATCGCCCGCAGCCGCGATTATGAAGTTGAAGTATTGCACATAATTGTCGTGCCCTCACATAAACCTTTGCTCGAAGTTCGTGTTAAAACCACGATCGGCAAACGACTACTCCAGCAGGCGACTAGTCTGGGTTTGACCTTGAATATCCCTGTCCATACCCAAATTCGGGTCGCCCACAATCTCGCCACCGCCGTACTAGAAACGATCCGATCGGAGCGAATCGATTTGGCATTAATGGGTTGGAAAGGCAGTACCCGCAGGACTCCAGACTGGATTTTTAGTCCAGTAGTCGATGCCGTAATTCAACAGGCAACTTGTGAGTCGATCTTGGTTAAATCTAACGGTCGGACTCAGTTCGATCGGTGGTTGGTGCCAATTGCGGGCGGCCCGAATTCTGAACTGGCGATCGAACTCCTTCCAGCATTAACGACCCTCGGAGATCGATCTCTAGTCAGTCTGTGTCAAGTATTTAACCCAATGGAGAAAAACCCAGATCTGACAACCCTCGATCGCATCACCCAATTGCTCCGTCCCCACTTCCCTGGATCAATCGCCAAAGTCCCGCTCCATGCTAGTTCGATCTTCACAGCCATTCTCAACTATGCCGAAGAGTGCGATAGTGATGCGATCGTCTTGGGGGCGAGTCGCGCGGGGATCTTGGAGCAAGTGGTCAATGGTAATATTCCGGCGGCGATTTCCCAAAAGAGCGATCGGACAGTGATTATTGTGCGTGGAACTTGAATTTTTCAGTAAATCCACCTTACATAGAATGATAGGTGGAAAGTTTCCGCCTAATAATAGTTAGGCTAGTTTACCAAGAATTCTTATTGCTCACGCCTTGTGATATGCGTACAATGTATGTATGACCTTCGAGTACGATCCTCTAAAAGCACAAACAAATTGGCGAAAGCATAATGTTTCATTTGCTGAAGCTGAATTTGTGTTTTTCGATCCTCTTGCCATTCATGATATCGATCCTGATTCAATTGATGAAGAGCGGTTTATCACATTGGGAATAGGAAACTCAGGACTGCTCTTGGTCGTTGTTTACACAATGCGTGGTGATGCAGTTCGCTTGATTTCTGCCCGTCGCGCAACTCGACAGGAGGCAAAAGCTTATGAGGAGTGAATATGATTTTTCAAAAGGAAAGCGTGGTGCTGTGATTCCATCTACTGGTAAAACACGCATCACAATTTACCTTGACGATGACATTTTAGATAGTTTTCGGCAACAAGCAGAAGCTAAGGGTCTTGGTTATCAAACATTGATTAACGAAGTATTAAGAACTCATCTCAAAGCACTAGCCGATCGACCATTAACCGAGAACGATCTACGTCGTGTTCTTCGAGAAGAGTTAATTCAGGCGATCCAGATCTGAAGGTATTCGATAATTACTTCGTCCCTACTTTCCTAGATCGATCGCCCAAGTCCCACTCCAATAATTAGGCTTGATTTAGCAACTGTTCGAGACCATTGAGAATCAATTCCAGACCGAAATTGAAGTCTGCAATACCATCATAGTGTCCGTCGATTAAGTAATGGGTCAGTCGATTCATATAGGGGTATTTGTCAGGGGGGATATTCGGCAGATATTCCTTGGCTGTCTTGGCGTATTCCGCCGACTCGATCGGAAAGTTTAGCTCCTGAAGCGTAAATCCATAGATGTGACTATCGATCGCATTCCAAGCTCGATCTACCAGCTCGAACGAAAAGCCCGCTTCCCAGAGACACCCCAATGTCGCGTCGATATAGCGTAACATTGCTGGCCCCACATTAATCCGAGAGACGATCGGCATCGTCGCCCAAGGATGACGCAATAGCACCTCGTGAGCCGAATTTGCCCGTCGCCGCATTGCCGTCTGCCAATCAATGCCCAGATTGGGCACATCAATCTCACCAATCACAATATCCACAATGCCATCGAGCAGATCGTCCTTATTCGCCACATGGTTATACAGCGACATTGCCTGAACCCCCAGCTCCGCCGCCAGCTTCCGCATCGAGAGCGATTCAATCCCGCCCTTGTCCGCTAGGAATATCGCCATGCGTAAAATCCGTTCCCGACTCAATGGCATCTGAGGCGATGGATCTGAGTTGCTCATCTTAACTATCTAAACTTTTTCACGTTTCTATCTTGACAGACTTACACTATAAGTTACACTTACAGTGTAAGTCAATGCTGTGGAGGCTGACAAACATGAAAGCGATCGTTCAGACCGAATATGGTTCACCAGATGTATTGAGCTTGCAAGAAGTTGACAAGCCCGTAGTCACAGATAATGGGGTACTGGTGCAAGTTCGCGCTGCCTCCGTCAATGCTGGCGACTGGCATCTGATGCGCGGAGATCCATTCCTGAGTCGCCTGATGTTCGGGGGCATCCTCAAGCCTAAAATCAAGATCCTCGGCATGGATGTCGCTGGAATAGTTGAAGCTATTGGTAAAGAGGTGAAGCAGTTTCAGGTGGGAGATGAGGTATTTGGGGATCTGTCGGAGTGTGGATTCGGTGCGTTTGCCGAGTACGCCTGTGGTACCGAAGCGGTATTGTCGCCCAAGCCGAGAAATATTTCCTTTGAGCAAGCTGCAACTGTTCCTGGTGCTGCCCTAACCGCGCTCCAAGGGCTGCGGGATTGTGGTCAGATTCAATCTGGTCAAAAAGTATTAATCAATGGTGCTTCGGGCGGTGTGGGATCGTTTGCGGTGCAGATTGCCAAAGCATTGGGGGCGGAGGTAACGGCGGTATGCAGTACAAACAAAATCGAGATGGTACGATCGATTGGCGCAGACTACATTATCGACTACAATCAAACAGATGTCACCAAAAATAGGCAGCAGTACGACCTAATTTTAGATGCAGCAGCTTATCGATCGGTTTTTGACTATGCACCAATATTGAAGCCGGATGGCACTTATGTCCTCATCGGCGGTTCGATCTCGCGACTGTTTCAGGTATTGTTGTTCGGCTCGGTAATTTCGAGAATTATGCGTCGGAATCTGAAGTGTTTGATGGTTAAACCCGATCGATCGGATTTGGTAATTTTGAAGGATTTAATTGAAGCTGGAAAAGTTATACCTTTTATCGATCGAACTTACAGCCTGAGCGAAGTTCCAGCGGCAATTCGCCACCTCGAACAGCGGCAAGTGCGGGGGAAAGTTGCGATTAGTATTTGAGATGTTCAATGGGCTGGATCAGTCTGGAACTGCGGAGAAATAGTTAGAATAATGACTTAACATTGAGATTAGAGGCAGCTACAGTGACAAGTGAAACAGATTTAGTGAGTGATTTTTTAGCAGATCGATCGATAGAACAGTATCAGCAAAGTTTGAAGAGTGACCAATCAGCCGGAAATTTAGCAGGTGAGAGTATATCCCTCAATAATTTAGGTCTAGAATATAACGATCGAGGTCAATGGGCTGAAGCGATCGATTGTCATCAACAAGATCTAATTATCTGTCGCAAATTGGATGATCGAGAAGGTGAAAGCGCGGCTTTTAATAATCTGGGGTTGGTTTACTATAATCAGGGCAATTTGGATCAATCGATCGAATGTCATCAGCAAAGTTTAGCGATCTGTCAAGCGTTGGGAGATCGGGAAGGTGCAGGCGCGTCTTTTAATAATTTGGGGATGGTATATCGCGCTCAAAGTAAATGGGATGAATCGATCGAATCTTATCAACAAAGTTTAATCATCGAACGGGAATTGAGCGATCCTGACCGATATTGGGAGGGTCAGATTTTAGATAAGCTCGGTCAACTATATCAAGCAAAAGGTCAACTCGATCGAGCAATTCCACTATGGCAAGAAGCTCTGACTAAATTACCTGAAGCTGCCAGAGAATATCCAATTATTCAATCACAGCTTAAACAAGTGATTAGTTGAGCCAGATATCAAACAGCTTCAAGTTAGACCTCGGAGCTGTTTGATTGGTTTTTAAAAATGGATCGACCTCAAAGCCGCAATGTTCTGTTCGAGATCGCGAATTTATACTGCAATCAATTTAGAGAGTAGGGCAAGATCGACATAGGTAGAACCAGACATATCACCCTGAATGATTTGACAAGGATGATTTGGTTCGCCGAGATCAGATAGGACTAATTGAGCGCGATCAAAATTATGATTTTGGGTGTAATCATTGATCGTCACCAAGGTGGTAATTCCAGCATCCATTGCTGAGATTAACCCATTTTCCGAATCTTCAAACGCCAGACAATCCGCTGCTGGTAATTTCATTTCTGCCAATACATAGTCATAGATATCTGATGCGGGTTTCTTCTTGGGGACAATATCACCAGCAGCAATTACTTCAAACCAGTCAGCGTCAATATTTCCAGTTAGGAGCGCGAATACATTGGCAGGGGTGGTAGTGGTCGAAATGGCGAGGCGAAGATTGGCAGCTCTAGCAGCTTCTAGCAAGCGTTTAACACCTGGTCGAAGGGGAATGCCGCCGCGCTCTAATAGCTGGGCGTAATACTGATTTTTAGCCTTGTGCAAGTCAGCAATTAACTCGTCATTCATCCGCACATCGGGACGGTAAGTGTCCAGATAAAAGCGCATCCGCTCCTTCCCACCAGTAACAGCGAGGAGTTTGCCATATAGTTCGATCGACCAATCCCAGTCCAGTCCAGCAGTAGCAAACGCTTGATTAAACGCCACTCGATGGCCATCTCGCTCGGTATCTGCTAAAGTCCCATCGACATCAAAAATTAGTGCTTGCAATACTCCCATCCCCATAACCCCCTGATATTCCACGATCGTACTAGTGATATTATCACGCCAACTATGAGAATAGGTTTTGAGCTTACGCCGATCGGTACCAAACCCCTATAATATATGAGGGGAATCCGTGGTAAATATTGATACTCCGCCATCTATGGCAAGCATATAGTAATTACTAATAGTTTATTTCAGCACCCGATCGCAATATAGAGACTATGGCACAACTCGAAACTAGAACCGAACCGATGGTGCTGAACATGGGGCCGCACCACCCATCCATGCACGGAGTATTGCGGCTGATTGTCACTCTCGACGGTGAAGATGTCGTCGATTGTGAGCCTGTAATTGGTTATCTCCATCGCGGCATGGAGAAAATCGCCGAAAACCGCACCAATCTGATGTTCGTGCCCTACGTTAGCCGTTGGGACTACGCAGCGGGGATGTTCAACGAAGCGATCACCGTTAATGCGGTTGAGAAATTGGCGAATATTACCGTTCCAAAACGCGCCAGTCACATTCGGGTAATCATGCTCGAACTCAACCGGATTGCCAATCACCTGCTCTGGCTTGGCCCATTCATGGCTGATGTCGGCGCACAGACTCCGTTCTTCTATATCTTCCGCGAACGGGAGATGATCTACGATCTGTGGGAAGCTGCAACTGGCTATCGGATGGTGAATAATAACTACTTCCGCATTGGTGGAGTTGCCGTCGATTTACCCTATGGTTGGATCGACAAATGCTTGGATTTCTGCGATTACTTTGAGCCAAAAGTAGATGAGTACGAGCAATTAATCACCAATAACCCCATCTTCCGCCGCCGCGTTGAAGGTGTTGGGACAATTGGTCGGGATGAAGCGATTAATTGGGGCTTGTCTGGCCCGATGTTGCGGGCTTCTGGGGTGAAGTGGGATCTCCGAAAGGTCGATAAATATGAGTGTTATGACGATTTCGATTGGGACATCCAATATGAAACCGCTGGTGACTGTTTAGCACGGTATTTCGTCCGAATTCGCGAGATGCGGGAATCGGTGAAGATCTTGCGTCAAGCGATTGCGGCGTTACCTGGGGGTGCCTACGAAAACCTCGAAGCCAAACGGATTGCCGCAGGGCCAAAATCCGAGTGGGATGCCATGGACTATCAGTACATCAGCAAGAAAGTTGCACCGACATTTAAGATTCCCAAGGGTGAGCATTATGTCAGAATTGAAAGCGGCAAAGGTGAACTAGGGATCTTCATTATTGGCGAAGACAATATCTTCCCGTGGCGATGGAAAATTCGCGCTGCTGATTTTAATAATCTCCAAATTTTACCTCACCTATTACGGGGGGTGAAAGTTGCCGATCTGGTGACTATTTTGGGTAGTATCGATATTATTATGGGTTCTGTCGATCGATAATAATTCAAACCAGTTATGCTATTTTTATCGATCGACTAATCCGAAGCTAATTTGGGTTGCTCGATCGATTATTATTTTAAATAATGTTACCCACTATTATTTTACCTGGCTATCTCGAAAGTGCGGATGTCTATCTACCACTTCAACAAGCTTTAACCGATCTAGGTACGCCGACAACCACTGTACCATTGCGAAAACGTGACTGGCTGCCAACCTTGGGTGGTCGATCGATGATTCCGATTCTGCGTCAACTCGATCGAACTGTCAACACAGCGTTAACAGATAATAATGCTAACCAAATCAACCTAATTGGACATTCGGCAGGTGGGTGGATTAGTAGAATTTATCTAGGTGAAATTCCGTATACAATTCATGGTGATGTTGATCAAACAGTCAAGTTGTGGAATGCTAAAGCTAAGATCGCCAGTCTAATTACCCTCGGCACTCCCCATATTAGTGGTGAACGATGGACCAAGAAAAATCTTGATTTTGTCAATGATAATTATCCTGGGGCAATGTATCCAGATGTCCAATATATTTGCGTTGCCGGAAAAGCGATCTATGGCGAGAAAAAACTTGGTCAGTGGTTGGCTTATAGTAGCTATCAACAGACTTGTGGAGAGGGAAATATTTGGGGTGATGGGATTACGGCAATTGCTGCGGCGCATTTAGTTGGTGCAACGAATATCACCATTGAAGGAGTTAAACATTCGCCGCGAACTTCAGGAATTTGGTATGGTTCGCCAGAGGTGATCGATCGATGGGCAAAGTATTTAAGATAGATACTTTTGATAAGTTATAATAGTTGGACTACCTAGCTATTGGCAGATATCAATTAGTTAACCGAGATTAATGTGTGATATGTTGGGTAATTGGAAATCAAGGTGCATTAATGATGAATTTTTTAGTTTGTTCTAATTGGATGCTTTGCTCGGCTGTTTTGAGTTCATTGTTGCAGTTCACGATTGGCAATCCAGAAGCGATCGCCAGTGTTAATATTACACAGCAGCAACCGCTCCAGCATATAATCGCTGCTGCTACCAAAAAAGCTCCAAAAACAATTACCACTCCCTCTGGCTTGAAATATACCATCCTCAAAGCGGGTACAGGAGCTAAACCAAAACCAGGGCAAGCGGTATTCGTTCACTATACTGGTACCCTCACCAATGGTAAGAAATTTGACAGTTCTCGCGATCGCGGTCAACCTTTTAGCTTCAAAGTAGGTGCGGGACAAGTAATCCCAGGTTGGGACGAAGCTCTCAGTACGATGAAAGTCGGTGAACGTCGGAAGCTAACGATTCCACCAAAATTAGGTTACGGCGCGGCGGGTGCTGGTGGAGTGATTCCACCGAATGCAACGCTGATTTTTGATGTTGAATTACTCAAGTTAGGCGAGTAAATTAGTAACTATTTGGCAATTAGATTACGGCTTATTTGTGAAGATCGGATAAGCCTCATCAGCTAATAACATTGCCTAATCTTTCTCCCCTAATTGCAGCCACCAAGATCGTAGAGATCGAACTGCCTCAATTTCATCTTCTTTTGCCTGATCCAAGAACGTATACAAAAGTTGTTTTGGGACTTGAGGAAATGTGGGACTAGCTTCAACTTCAATATAAACATGATCCTGAAGCTGATAAATTCGCCATAACTTACCATCAAATCGCCAAAATTCTGGTATTCCCAGAGTGGCATAAAATTGATTCTTGGCAATATCTGTATGAGTAATATCTACTTCAACTACTAGATCTGGTGGCGGATCTTGACTAAAATCTACATTCCGCCCTTTGACTAAAGGTTGATTTTGGATATAGTAAGCATTGTCTGGTTCTGCGCCTTTTTTGAGATTGGGATAGTTCATCGTTGTCGAACCCATCGTTTTGATTTTTAGGCCCATTAGCTCAACCATTACCCGAACAAAGCATTCAATCAAGCGACCTGAAAATTCATGTAATTCTAAAGGCACAGTAATCTCCAACATTCCATCATCATAAGTCAACCGAGAACCACGAGATTGAGGCAAGGCATCAAGAATTTGGAGATAGGCATCCCAAGATAAGCCCCTAATTACGACTCTCTGCTCTCCGATCGGCTGTATTTCAGATTTTAGTTCTGGTGCAGCAATTACCATCTGTAAATTCTCCTTCCTTAAATACGCAAAGATGATCTGGACTTATCTTAATTGTAGATTGATGCTGATATCTAACCATCTAAATCGATAAAAAGGACATGAATAAGTGCGATCGATTTGAACCTAAATGTTCGTAATGATTTAATTTATACTTGTAGTCTGTAGAATTGCTTCGATCGAAAAATTGTGGAGTGTGAAGAGGATGAATAATTTACAGAGGCTGAGTTGGAGATCGATCGCGATCTCCAGTATTTTGCTCAGTGGTAGCCTTGCTTTAAATAGTTGCGGTAGTAGATCCCAGCTAACTGAGACAACGGCTGGAGTCGCTTCAGCCCCAACATCGCCGGCGAATCAACTGGATCAGTCTGCTGGTGATAAATCAAATCTGCTCAAAAATCAAGCTGTAGAAACTTCACAGGCGATCCCCACATCCCAAAAACCGCAGCTAGTTAAAACCGCCGAACTGTCACTCCGATTGGAATCGATCGACAAGGCGATGGTGCAACTGCGACAGATTGTGCAGAGTAAGCAGGGCGATATTTATAATTTTCAGGATGACCGTTTACCCGAAAATGGTCGGAACCATCAGGCGACAGTGATGCTCAAAGTTCCCAGTATTGCCCTAGAGAGCACACTAGCCGAAATCACCAAGTTGGGTCGAGTCGAGAATCAAGGAATTAAATCAGAGGATGTGAGTCAGCAGCTTGTCGATACCGATGCACGGCTGAAAAATCTACGACAACAAGAAGATTTGACCCGCAAGATTATGGATCGATCGGGTTCTGTTAAAGATATCTTGGCTGTATCGAAAGAACTGGCAGCGATTCGTGACCAAATCGAACGGTTGGATGCAGCAGTCAAGAATCTGCGCCAGCAAGTAGCTTATTCGACGATTAATCTGAGAATTGCGGAATCTCAATCCAATCTGCCAATTACTGACGGGTTTGGGGTACAGGTGCAGGAAACCTGGAAAAGCTCTACTCATGCCGCTAGTAGTCTGGCGACAAACCTGGCATTGGGATTATTATGGTTAATTCCGTTTGCCCCGTTTATCGCGATCTGCTGTGGTGGTGCCTATTATCTTCGACGGCGGCGCAAGCGTGTCGTTGTGGTGAAAACTCCGCAGATTGACGAATAAATCGCGGCATATTTGGGGATCTTGCGCGATCACAGGTAAACATGCGAGGCAATACCGACTCTAAATAATTCTTGCTAAAATGTAATTGTCTCTATTTGAGAGAAATTATGCAATCTGTCACTAACCTAAATCAAGTACTCCAAAGCATCTCTGAATTAGCCGTTGAAGATCAGTTCTATTTAGCAGATGTTCTGAATAAGCGGTTAATTGAAACTAGACGAAGTAAAACTGTCAATCGAGTTAAAGAAGCGGAAGAAAACTATCGCCAAGGTAATATTTACTCTGGTGATGTTTCGATGTTGATGACTATGACAGAAGACGATGATTGAAATTATTTGGGATGAACCATTTTTAAGAATTTTGAAGAAATGGAGAAAGAAGCATCCAGATCTAGGGGAGAAGTTCAAACAGAAGGTGGAGCTATTTATCCAAGATCCTTTTAATCCATCTTTAAGAACTCATGCTTTAAGTGGGAATCTTGAGGGAGTTGGTCAATGAGTATCACTTATGAGTATCGGCTAATTTTTAAGTTTATCAGCGAGGATATAGTCCTATTGATTAATCTGGGTAGTCATGATGAGGTCTATTAATTGCGATCGATCGAGATAGACTTTCAACCCGATCATTGGTGCAGCCTACCGTAGGTAATCGAATCCCCCATTCTATTATCCACAGATTAAAACCTTTCGAGTGCAGATACGATCGATTCGCCAGGATATCATCAATTTTTTGAGATGGATTTGAACAAATTATTGTAAATCACTTATATTTTCTAGTGTGCCCTATATTTCTTAATCCGTTTCTTGTAATATTCTGGTACGTCAGGTCTAATTCCATGATGTACAGCCAAATATTTCATCTTCATGCGCTAATCCTCTCTTAATTAGAAGATTTTTAACATCTGCAATATTTTTTACTCTCATTGTCAAATAGCTACTCGATACTCATACTGTATAAAAATACTTTCAAGAACTCTATCTTCTATTAATTCCCCTGAGATTCAATTACCCCTTCCGCCTCATTCACCATCAACCTCAACCGTTCGACTGTCTCTGGTGCCACCTCTTTCCATAAACCCCGCTGATTAGCTTCTAATAATCTTTCCGCCATATCTCGCTGTACCCAAGGATTATTTTGTTCGATAAATTCTCGGACATTTTCGTCGAATAAATAAGCATCCGCTACACCTTGATACATGAAGTCCTGAACGCAATTAGCGGTGGCATCGTAGGCGAATAAGAAATCTAATGTCGCTGCCATTTCTGAGGCTCCCTTGTAGCCGTGTCGCATGGCTCCGGCGATCCATTTAGGGTTGACGACACGCGATCGATACACTCTATTTATCTCTTCTGTCAGTTTACGAACTTTGGGCTGTTCGGTGCGAGAATTGTCGCCGAAATAGGCTTCGGGGGTATTGCCTGAAACTGCTTTAATTGCTGCGGTTAAACCACCTTGAAATTGATAATAATCATCGGAATCGAGTAAATCATGTTCGCGATTATCTTGATTTTGGAGGACGATCTGCATATTGCCTAAGCGTTGGTTAAATGCTTCGGGTGCGGATATTCCTTCAGCTTTACTGGTATAAGCATAAGCACTCCAATTAATATAAGCTTGGGCTAAATCTGCCTCAGTTTCCCAGTTTTGCGACTCAATTAAACCTTGCAATCCAGCACCATAAGCCCCAGGTTTCGAGCCAAAAATCCGGTATTGCGATCGAGTTTCGGCTTCATCTATTCCAACTCCTTGCTCTAGCCATTTAACTCGCTCTTGTTGCACTTGGGCGGCGAGGGGATTTTGATCTGGGGTTTCATCTAAGGCGGCGACGGCTTTAACTGCACTATCGAATAAATCGATCAGATTCGGGAAAGCATCGCGAAAAAAGCCAGAAATTCGCAGGGTGACATCGACGCGGGGACGACCTAAAATTGATAGTGGTAAGATCTCAAAATCCACGACTCGCCGCGATACTCCATCCCAGACGGGTTGAACACCGATGAGGGCTAAAGCTTGGGCGATATCGTCGCCACCAGTTCGCATGGTGGATGTGCCCCAAATCGATAAGCCAAGGGTTTTGGGATATTCACCATTGTCTTGAGTATATCGATCGACCAACACTTCGGCGGCTTTTCTTCCTAAGCACCACGCGGTTTCGGTAGGTACGGCGCGGATGTCTACTGAGTAAAAATTTCGCCCAGTGGGGAGGACTTCGGGTTTACCACGGGTGGGTGCGCCGGATGCACCAGAGGGGATATATTCACCATTTAATCCGCGCAGGAGGTTAACCATTTCGAGGTTAGTTTGTTGAAGTGCGGGGAGTAATTTAGTGGATATCCAGGTTAATTCCGATCGAGTGTTTTCGCCAATATTAGGTAGTTCTTGGTTGTCGATTATTGCCGTTACTAATTCGGCGGCGGATTCTTCGAGTATTTCTACTACATCGCCGATGATTCGACAGGTTTTTAGTTTATCTTGAAATAATCGATCGATATATTGTAACTTCTCGCTCTCTTTCTCCATCTCTGCGCTCTCTGCGCCTCTGCGGTTAAAAAAATCCGGCTCCTTTGAAAGAGTAAGGGCTAAATCTGCCGTCAATGGATCGAAATCTAACTCCCAATCAAGTGCAATCGCGCGTGTTAATCCCAGTCTATTAGTATTAGGATTACGGGCGATCGCGACAACTAGATCGCGTAATTGGGTATCCTGGGGACATTGCCCAAAAATATGTAAACCATCCCGTATTTGCGCTTCTTTTAGTTCACATAAATAACCGTCGGCGGTGTTTAGGAATTGGGTGAGGATCGCATCGGCACCCACCCCGTCGCTGTCGCGCCACCCCTCCTCGGAGGGGAATTTATCGTTGATGCCGAGATCTTTGTGGAGGTTTTCTTGGTGGATGAGGTTGATTAATCGATCGCGAATTACTGGCATCCGCAGCGGATCTAGGGTTTGGGCTTCGTAATATTCATCGATTAAACCCTCCAACTGATGCAAACTTCCGTAGAGTTCCGCCCGTGTCATTGGTGGCGTGAGATGATCGAGAATTACTGCTTGAGTGCGGCGTTTCGCTTGGGAACCCTCACCAGGATCGTTGACGATAAAGGGGTATAAATGCGGCATTGCGCCAAATACAGCTTCGGGATAGCAATTTTCAGACAGGGCGACACTTTTGCCTGGGAGCCATTCTAAATTGCCATGTTTGCCGACATGAACGATCGCATTTGCCCCAAAATTGGCCCTCACCCAATGATAAAATGCGACGTATTGATGAGGTGGAACCAGATCTGGCGCATGATAATTTAAGTCAGGATCTTTGTCATACCCTCGCGTTGGTTGAATCCC
Source organism: Synechococcales cyanobacterium PMM_0072 (assembly GCA_949127675.1). Classification (GTDB taxonomy): domain Bacteria; phylum Cyanobacteriota; class Cyanobacteriia; order Cyanobacteriales; family Chamaesiphonaceae; genus Chamaesiphon. The sequence continues at coordinate 7,104 of CASBPY010000248.1, read as the reverse complement.
CACAAATACATTCCCAAACTGAATCCCAGCAATCGCCAACCCATTTGCCATCTGTAGGGGTGCCACTCGTGGGTACCCCCCATCTAGGGTTGTCGAATGCGAATACCCTTCTTGATTGCAACAATCGCCCCACCTGTCGATTATCCCTTCTTTCACCTTGATCGGCAGCGTCTCAAAATGCGCCTGATATTCCTCCTCAGACAATGATTGATAAACATTCCGCCAACCCTCACCTTCAGGATCGTTGGTAATTCCGGCGGTTAATAATTTAATTAACTCCCCACTATCAGCGGGAATATCACCCACCTGATAACCTGCCGCCTTGAGCGCGTGCAATATTTCCACACAACTTTGGGGTGTATCCAAACCCACCCCATTCGCCAACCGCCCATCGCGAGTCGGATAATTTGCCAGGATGAGGGCGACTTTGCGATCGCATACATTCGTTTCCCTGAGCTTGCTCCAATTTAAAGCTAATTCTGCCACAAATTCGACTCGATCGATCACAGGTTCATACACCAACACATCTGTCTGAAGTGCCGAGTTCTGAGTTTGCACCGCCTTAAACGAAATCGCCCGCGTAATAATCCGCCCATCCACCTCTGGTAAAGCGACATTCATCGCCATATCGCGGGGTGTCAAACCCTGCCAACCAGATTCCCAAAATTCCTTCCCCGCACCGCTCAAAATCACCTGAAAAACAGGTAAATTCAGCGTTGCCCAAAAGCCTACCTGGGGCGTATCCGTGTCCAAACTTGCCAGTGAAAAACTGGTGGTATTGAGTAAAACATCCACACCCTGCTGGCAATAACTAGTCAATATCCGCTGCACTACCGGATCTTTGAGCGAAGACACATAAATCGGCACTGGAGTGAGCTTTCGATCGATCAAAGCTTGACACAATGCCTCAATCGCTGCCAAATTTCCAGATAGATAATGCGCCCGATAGAAGATGATCGCCGCCCCGCCCTCGCTTGGCAGTCCCTCCGGCAACCATCTCACCTCATCATAAATTCCCACACGGGGTACCACTTGAGGAGATCGATATCCACACTCAAAATCTAACCACCGACTAGCGATAAAATTCAATAACTGACGGTAATTATCCACCCCACCTTCGATCAGATACTGCCACACTCGATCGACATCCGCCAAACTCGCCGTCGAATGGCTGATCAAGGTCGGATCGGGACGCTCATCCCCTGGCAGAACAATTAACACCGCTCCCGTCTGCCTAGCCGTCTCCTGCACGACTTCCAGTCCATAACTCCAGTAGGATTGACCCCCAATCAACCGGACAATTATCACCTTCGCCGCCGTCAATACATCCTCGGCATAGGTATCGATCGTCAATTGCTGCTGGAGTTGCAACAAGTTCACCACCCGCACTTGGGGAAACTCTGCTGGTAATTTAGTCGCTGCAACTGCTAATGTCTGGATATCAGTATCGGCGGCGGTAATAAATGCGATCGGTGCTGGCTGCTGTTCGACAAAGATTACCCCTTCAGCCGTAGGGTTCCAACCACCTGGAATAGTTGCGAGACGGTGCATCTAAAAAATTACCCTAACAGACAGCACCTTATTCTAACGAACTTGAGTTGGGGTCACGAATTTTTCGAGATCGATCGATAGTAATGTTACGATCTAACTATCGATCGACGATTAGAATCTGCTATGTCCGCACGCGATATTTTTCATAATGCAGTGAAAACTGCTTTAGAGCATGATGGTTGGACGATAACTCACGATCCTCTCGCGCTGGAATTTGGACTGGGTTCGCTCTATGTGGATTTAGGTGCAGAAAAAGTAATTGCAGCAGAACGTCAAAATGAAAAAATTGCAGTTGAGGTAAAAAGTTTTCTCAGTGGTTCGGCAGTTTCGGAATTTCATACAGCACTCGGACAATATTTAAACTATCGATTGCTGATGCAAGAGCAATACCCTGAATATGCATTGTACTTAGCGATTCCTGTGAGTGCCTATGATTCGTTTTTTCAGCTTCCATTTGTCCAAGCTACGATTCAACAACATCAACTAAAATTGGCAGTTTATGAGCCAGAAGCAAAGGAGATTGTCAAATGGCAGAGCTAACTGAATATCAAACCAAAATCCAAGATTTACTTACTGAATTAGCTGCTTATGGTTCTAGCGATCGTGAAGTTGAATCACAGTTAGTTTTTGATGTCGAACGAAATCATTATCAACTAATGCATGTCGGTTGGCGCAATAATCATCGAATCTATGGTTGTGTTGTGCATCTAGATATCAAAGATGGCAAAATTTGGATTCAACATAATGGTACTGAATTTGATATTGCTGTCAAACTTACGGAGATGGGTATTGACAAGCAAAATATAGTGAATGGATTTCATTCACTATATATGCGACAGTTTACAGAATTTGCTGTTGGGTAGAAAATAGTGTTTATTGTATTAACCTATTATGTCACCATTTCCACCATTAGCAATGGATGTTAATGCTCCTACTAAATCACCACCAGCCACTTTGTGAACAACTGTTATGACAGTTATTACTGTGCCAATTTTTTGAATATCTCTGACCCATCGATGTTCTTGCCAAAATGTTTTATTGCAGTTTGAACATTGGTATTGATTTTTTAAATAACCTTCCTCTTTCAGTGTAAGTTCAGCACACTCTCCACAACATTTACATACCATTATGCGTCTATCCAAATTTTGCTATGATAATTACAATCTAGCTGTCTTTTCAGAGGTAAAGCAACCGTATAAACACGCAATATTTTATCAACCAAAATTATAGCTTCAATTATTTGCACACACTATTGTTGAGATTACTAATCGCTGTGATTTCAAACATTGTGATCGACAAAATCGAAACCATACTTGTCAGAATAAGGGTTGAACTAATTACCTGCTTGACATCGATCGCAGCAACCACGCACTGTAATCTCATAAGCATGTGCTTGCAAACCGACTCGTAATCGATCGAACTCGACTACAGGCAAAGCATCCCAACCAATATCCTCGATCGAGCCGCATTCTTGACAATGGAAATGGTGGTGGGGTTCAACTTTGGCATCATATCTCGACACCCCAGCTTCTAGCAGAACTTCACGGATCAATCCCGCCGTGCGAAGTGCCTGTAGAGAGCTATAAATCGTCGCTTGGGACGAGACAGGGCAATATTGATTCAAATCCACCAAAAGTTGCTCGACCGTAGGATGATCGGTACGCGCAAGTAAATTGGCATACACAGCAAATCTTTGGGGTGTCACCCGCAAGCCTTTAGCTTTAAGGGTGGTAACGATCGCGTCTGTTGATGGCTGGGACATTGCGAAAAGACTAGAGACTAGAAACTAGTGGCTAGTATAAATAAAGACTTGTGCTTGTGAGATTTAATTATAATGCCCAAATTCTAAGAACAACAACTAAATTTTAGATATTCTTAATCTTGACTTTCTCTTAAATTAGAATTATTCTGAGATATACAAGTTTAATCTCACTAGTTCCAGTTATTGATATCAGTAATCAGGGACTACGTGCTAAAAATAATTATTTACTAGGAGCAAATCATGGCTGTAATCGAGCAAGTGCCTAATGTCGTATTCAAGACTCGCGTTCGGGATGAATCGATCGGTGGTGACAATCCTTTCAAATGGCAAGATGTAACTACACAAGATATCTTTGCTGGCAAGAGAGTAATCGTTTTCTCGCTCCCAGGTGCATTTACACCTACCTGCTCTACTAGTCACCTACCTGGCTATGATGCAGCATACGACCAAATCAAGGCACTAGGCATCGATGAAGTCTACTGTTTGTCTGTTAACGATGCCTTCGTGATGTACCAATGGGGCAAAAATATGGGCGTAAAAAACGTCAAGCTCTTACCCGATGGTAACGGTGAATTCAGCCGTAAAATGGGGATGTTGGTCGAAAAGTCCAACTTAGGTTTTGGAATGCGTTCTTGGCGATACTCGATGGTCATTAAAGATGGCAAAGTCGAGAAAGTCTTTGCAGAAGCTGGTTTTGGCGACAACTGTGAAACCGATCCGTTTGAAGTTTCTGACGTTGATACGATGTTGGCTTATTTGAAAGGCTAGATTGATGGTTGGTGGCGGAGATCTTCGCCACCCAACTAATTCAACAACACATCAAAATTTTGGGTAAGGATCGAGAACCACAGGAAAGACACTTATGAGCTATGATTTTGACCTATTCGTGATTGGTGCAGGTTCGGGCGGGATTGCGACGGCGCGACGTGCAGCCGAATATGGGGCCAAAGTCGGTGTTGCTGAGTACGACAGACTCGGTGGTACCTGTGTCAATCGGGGCTGTATTCCCAAAAAATTGATGGTGTATGCATCCCACTTCCCCGAACTATTCACCGATGCGGAAGGTTATGGCTGGAGTGCAGTCAAGAGCCAGTTGGACTGGCCTAAGATGATGACAGCGGTGAATGGTGAAGTCACCCGCTTGAATGGAATTTATCAGCGGATGCTGGATAACTCTAAAGTAGAATTGCTAGAGGGACGGGGCAAATTCATCGACAATCATACGATCCAGGTGGGCGATCGAACGGTAACTGCTGATAAGATTTTGATTGCTGTTGGCGGTGTACCTGTGCGTCCAGACATTCCAGGGATTGAACACGCGATCGTGTCAGATGATATATTCGATTTACAGACCCAACCTAAAAAGATGGTGATCTTGGGTGCTGGTTATATCGGTTCAGAGTTTGCTTGCATTATGAATGGGTTGGGCACAGAAGTAGTCCAGATTATCCGCCCAGAGATGATCTTACGTGGTTTTGATGCTGACTTGCGATCGGCAATCCAGACGGGGATGATCGAGCATGGCGTGAAGATAATTAATAATTCCAGTGATTTGTCGATCGAAAAAACCGAGACAGGAGTCTCTGTCACCGTCACAACAAAAGATGGTAAATCGACGATCTTCGCTGATGCTGTCAGTCTCGCCGCACTGGGACGCAAGCCCAACACAGCCGATTTGGGACTAGAAAATGTCGATGTCAAAACCCATCATGGCGCGATTCTAGTCGATGGTAATAGCCGGACAAATGTGGAGAATATCTACTCCGTCGGCGACTGTACCGACAATATTCAACTTACACCTGTTGCGATTAATGAAGGTCGTGCTTTCGCTGATACGGTATTTGGCAATAAACCGCGTGTGATGAACTACGCCGATATTCCTACGGCGATTTTTACTACTCCAGAAGCAGCAACCGTAGGACTAACCGAAGAAGAAGCGCGAGAACTTCACGGCGATGCCATCAAAATCTATAAGAGTAGTTTCCGCCCGATGTACTATGTGCTCCCAGCCAAGCAGGAAAAAACCCTGATGAAGCTAGTTGTAGACACTAATACCGATCGAGTCCTCGGTGCCCACATGGTCGGAGATCATGCGGCGGAAATCATTCAAGGTGTCGCAATTGCCGTGAAAATGGGCGCAACGAAGGCCAATTTTGATGCCACTGTGGGAATTCACCCCAGTTCGGCTGAAGAATTTGTGACGATGCGATAAACCTGTAGGGGTGGGTTTATGCAAATAATTTGCGCCATGCGATTAACCGCGTTGGCGTAGCCTGCCGTAGGCACACAAAACCCACCCACCCCCATAAATAACGTCTCAACCATGATCATTCGTGATATCAATACGCCTTAAAATTAGCAGGATCGGTCAAGAAGTTAGTTTATAATAAAGTAAGGAAATCTTACTATATGATTTAAAGACTATATGACAATCGCCAAGTTGACATCGAAAAATCAGCTTACTCTGCCTAAAAGTATTACTCGTGAGATCGGTGAGATTGAGTATTTTGAGGTTTCAGTGGAGGGTAGGCGGATTATTCTTACTCCGGTCAAGATTCAACGAGCGGATGCAGTTCGAGCAAAACTCGCAGATCTGGGAATTAATGAGCAAGATCTAGCTGACGCAGTCGATTGGGCGCGTCAGCCATGAATTCTGGTCTGCGAGTTGTGATTGATACTAATATTTTAATTTCAGCATTGGTCTTTGGCGGCAAGATGTCGAGGTTGCGCTTCGCTTGGCAATCTGGCTGTTTTACACCGCTGGTTTCTAAAGCTACAACTACTGAATTAATTAGAGTGATTGCCTATCCTAAGTTTCGACTTACGCCAATTGAGCAAGAGGATTTGTTGTCAGATTATTTACTATTTTGTGAATCTGTAGTGATGCCAGATATTTTACCTACTACTCCTGAATGTCGAGATCCATTTGATGTACCTTTTTTGGCTTTAGCTCTGATTGGTGAGGCTGATTATCTGGTGACGGGGGACTCCGATTTACTGGTGTTAAAAGCTGCTTTTTCTTGCCCAATCATTTCTATTGATAATTTTCTCAATATAATCTAGAACTCTTAGATCTCAGAAACCTTCAATCGAGAGAATATTAACATGCAGCTTAAACCTTGGCAGTGGGCTATTCTGGTATCGCCGATCGCGAGTATTCTCATCTTCCTACTTGTTGCTGCTGGGGTCAAAATCCATGAGTTGAGACTGAATTGGGTTTGGGGTGTATTTACCCTAGTATTTGTTGGTTGGCGGTGGTTATTGGTGCGGTGGACACAGAAGTCGGCGATTGGTACCAGCACAGAGGCGATCTCCGCAGCTAGTCAAGAACTCCAAACCATTACCGCAAATGCGATTCCTCTGACTGGGGATGCCGCAGCATTAGTTACGACAGTATTGCAAAAAGTGATTGGTGAGTCCCAGATCGATCGACCAATTTGGGAAGATTGGGCAACGTTTTGGGCACGATGTCAGGAATTAATTGTCGCCATTGCCAAAATTTATCACCCAGAAGTCAAATACCCACTGCTAAATATCTACGTTACCCAAGCCTATGGATTGATTCGGGGTACTACGGATGACATGGATCAGTGGATGGAGAAATTGGCTCCGGCACTCGATCGAGTCACCATTGCTCAGACTTATGAAGCCTACGAAACTTATAAAAAACTTGAACCATCGGCACAGAAACTGTTGAAGGTGTGGAACTGGGCGCAGTGGCTCATTAATCCAGTTAAGGCAGTTGCCAAACTTGCCACCAAGGAATCTGCTGGTATTGCCGATCGACAGTT
>CASBPY010000247.1 GCA_949127675.1 Synechococcales cyanobacterium PMM_0072 | reverse complement strand
CTCCGGCACTATTCACTATCCACTAATTTAAGATCGATGCCACTTTCTGCCATCGTCATTGATTAAATCTTCCGCAGCCAAAGGACCCCAGGTACCTGCTTCATATAGCGGAATTGAATCGGGATCGGTATTTGCTTCCCAATCAGATAGTGCTGGCGTGACAATCCGCCATGCTTCCTCTACCTCATCTGAGCGGGTGAACAAAGTTTGATCGCCGAGCATACAGTCGATTAGCAGCTTGTCGTAAGCATCGGAAGATTTCACCCCAAACGCCTCTTGGTAATTAAAATCCATATTCTCGGTGCGAGTACATAAATCTGCTCCAGGCATTTTCGCTTCAAACTGGAGTGAGATCCCCTCGTTCGGGTAGACTTGGATTGTCAACAGATTGGGGTTCGCTTGACGAGAAGCTGATTGAAACACTAGCCAGGGCACGGGTTTAAATTGGATGGTGATTTCGGAGACCTTTTTCGGTAGCCGTTTTCCGGTGCGTAGATAGAATGGAACGTCCTTCCATCGCCAGTTATCTACCATGAATTTCATGGCAACAAAGCAAGGATTTACCGATCCCGCCGCGACTCCAGGCTCATCACGATAACCAGGGATTTGTTCGCCCTTCATCCAACCCGCTTGATATTGTCCCCGAATGGCCGATCGACTAAGATTATTGAGATCCGCGAGGCGAGTAGCTTCGAGCACTTTGACTTTTTCAGTCCGAATTGCATCCGCATCGAGAGAATTGGGCGGCTCCATTGCTATCAGGCAAAATACCTGCATCAAATGGTTTTGGATCATGTCGCGTAATGCACCCGCCGATTCATAATAACCTGCCCGATCTTCGACACCGACGGTTTCGGCAACGGTGATCTGGATGTTGTCGATATAATTACGATTCCACAGGGGTTCAAAGATCGCATTGGCAAATCGCAACACGAGCAAGTTTTGGACGGTTTCCTTGCCCAGATAGTGGTCGATCCGGTACACTTGCTGCTCTTCGCAATATTGTCTGACGACACGGTTTAAGACCCTTGCTGAAGCCAGATCCCTCCCAAAGGGTTTCTCAATTACTAACCGATGTTTTTGGGCATCACTTAACATCCCCGCACTACCCAATTGCTTAATCGCTTCAGGGAAGAAATTCGGCGCGACAGAGAGGTAAAAGACGCGATTGCCCATCGTGCGGCGTTCGGTATCGAGTTCGCCGAGTAATGTTTTGAGATTGAGATAGCTTTCGGGTTTGTCGATATCGCCAGGGCAATAGTAGAGTCCTTTGGCAAATTCTTCCCAGACGGCTTCGTCTTGGATGCCGTTGCCAAATTCGATGATTCCCTGTTTGGAGTGTTCGCGGAAGTATTCGTTGCTCCATTCACGACGGGCAACACCGACGATGGTGATTTCGGGTGGTAGTCGCCGATCGAGTCGCATCTGATACAATGCAGGGATCAGTTTTCGATGGGTAAGATCGCCGGATGCGCCGAAGATCGTCAAGATTTGGGGTTCGGGAACTCGTTCTTGGCGGAGTCCTTGACGGAAGGGATTTTCGAGGAGATCGATCATTTATTGCTGGGGTGGTAGAACTCGGACGATTGCTTTATCTTCAGTTTCTGGTGGGGAAAGGACTTGGTGTGCCTCTAAGTCCCGCGCTGGGGGAAGCTATCGCCTCCCCCAGACCCCCACCAAAAGGGTTACTTGTGTGCTAGCGTGGTGCGGCATTCGCTCCACATTAGGAGTTAGTTAAAATCTTTTCTCTCTATATTAATTTCTTTGTTTTCTTTCTTTTCTTTTCTTGCTCTGCGCTCTCTGCGCCTCTGCGGTTCAATTAAAAAAACCCCTGTTAAAAACGATCGACTAAATGGATGTCAAATTTCCCGCTTTACTAGCCAGAGATTTCATTAGGGATTCAAACGGTTTAACAAATTTGTCAAGCCCATCAATTAGCAGTTCGTCCATAACGGCACCTAAATCGATATTAACATCAGGATCCTTAAGGCTGGCAACCAATCCGTAGGCTTGATCAACTCCGGCTTCGATCCGATTGGCGGGATCGCAATGATCGGCACAGGCTTCGAGGGTGTTTGGTGGGAGGGTATTAACAGTATTATCCCCAACTAATCCATCGACGTACATTACATCACTATAGCTGGGGTCTTTGGTGCCTGTACTCGCCCAGAGTAATCGTTGGACTCGCGCACCTTTGACTTCTAATTGTTGCCATCGATCGGTTACAATGATTTTCTTGTATTCTTGATAGGCGATCTTGGCGTTAGCGATCGCAATTTTACCTTTGAGGGCAGAGATTTTTTCAATTTTAGCTGGATCGGTCAGATTTTTAATCAGCAGATCGAGTTTAGCATCAATATTGATATCAATCCGGCTCAAGAAGAAGCTAGCGACTGAGGAAATATTAGTGATGTCTTCGCCTTTGGCTACACGGGTTTCTAAGCCACGGATATATGCCCAAGCTGCTTCTACATAGCTCTCGACAGCAAAGAGTAGGGTGACATTGATGCTGATCCCTTCACTAATCATCTGTTCGACGGCAGGTAAGCCTTCTGGGGTGCCAGGAATCTTGATCATCACGTTGGGGCGATCAATTGCTGCGTGGTAACGGCGGGCTTCGGCGATGGTACTCTGGGTGTCTGTGGCAATTGTCGGCGGGACTTCGATGCTGACATAACCATCGATCCCGTTGGTTTGTTTGTAAACAGGTAGCAATATGTCACAGGCGCGACGGATATCGCTGAAAATCAGCGATTCATAGATATCGTTGAGAGATTTATTTGCTTGGATTCCGGCTTTAATTTCGGTGTCGTAAATTGCGTTACCGACAATCGCTTTTTCAAAGATGGCGGGATTGGAGGTGATCCCCAGTACGCCGCGAGTAGTGATCAGTTGGGCTAGTTCACCAGATTCGAGCAGATCGCGACTGAGGTTGTCCATCCAAATACTCTGTCCATATTCGGATTCGATCGTGAATAAGGGGTTTTGTTCTGTTGATAACATAATTGGTATGACTCCAATGAGTGCTGAGGATCGATCTAAGCCGATCAAGAAGGATAACAGGGAAGATTTTGTTTTGTAACTACAATCCTGCTGTTGTAATCTTTTGTGGATAGTATGACTTTGACAAAACACCAGTCAAAATTCATGACTAAACCTGGTTCTGGTAATCGAAGTTCGTTGGCGTTAGCCTACCGTAGGTAATCCCTCTTTAGCGCATTTTAGCCGATCGACTCCTAAATATGTGTATCGGCGAATATAAATTTGCCTAAATTTATCAGGTAGCAAACAGCCCAGATCAAAGTTAAAAATCTAGACCATTTAGTTGATAGTTGTTCTAGCCTAAACGATTAGACTTGCTATTTGTGTTGTCTTAGGATCATTTTTCCTTACATCGCCAAACTTTGTCTAGTAGTCCGCCGCGTAAAAGCGTTCCAAGTATCCAATTCTGCTCCAGAACGCCCCAACAGGATCGATCGAATATCATCGCTCAATCCCTGTGCCTGACTAAAATCTGCTCCAGCAATGCTCTCGACGTGCTCGATCTTGATGTCCGTCAAATCTGCCGCTCGTAAATCGGCATCTTGTAAATTTACCCCGTTCAGGCTGGCATTTCGTAGTGATGCCCCAGTCAAAAATGCTTTCTGAAGCGTGGAACCACTCAACCGAGCATTTTGGAGATTTGCACCTGTCAAATCTGCCCCACTAAGATAGCTACCCAAGAGATTTGCACCACTGAGATCGACATCCCGCAGATTAGCAGTATTTAAGTATGCACCATTGAGCACCGCATTCGGGCCGATTGCTCCCAAAGTTTTGTAGCCAAATCCCTCTGTCCAGATGGTCTGTCGATCGTACCGTGCCACCTGCAATTTTGCACCTGTTAGATCTGCCTCAGTCAAGTTAGCATTGTATAGCAGGGCGCGATTGAGATATGCTTTGGCTAAATTGGCACCTGTGAGATTAGCATCTGTAAAATTCACACCGCGCAAATCCGCACCACTCAAATCGGCTCCACTGAGATTAGCACCACTAAAGTTGGCTCCGATCGAGTTTAACCCTTTCAAGTGAGCACCTGTCAAATCCAGATCACTCAGATCGGCACGATATAAATCCAGATGCTCGATCGACTGTCCAGCCCGAATAGCTGCTAAAATTTCTGAAGGTGCAACAAGAGAATCATTCACGGCTATTCTATCAATTCGTTATTAGTAAACTCTATATTGTAGCGGCGAGTTTAAGCAATCAATCTATTACTGGGCAAGGTAAATCTTAGTATTATTTGTTAAAAAGTCGCGAGTCGTACACTGATCCTATAAGCCCAACTCCCAACCATGACTCTAATTCCTCCCATGACAATGATGGATTTCTTTCGCAAAAGCGAGGGAACTTGGCTGACGCTGCGAGCGGTTCATCATTTTGATCTGGTAGATGATGAGTCGGGAGAATCAAATCTGATCATTCAAGTGGTTGCCCAAGATGATCCAAAAGTGGTCACTATCTGTGAACAACAATCGATCGATCCGGCTCAGGCAATGGGTGGCGGGAGATTTATGTGGCAAGCCAATCTCGATGATGTACCACCGAATGAAGACTATGGGGCGGTACTAATTGACGTTCCCGATGATGAGACGAAACGATCTGGTAAACTGATTCGCGATCGCGGCTATGTTGAAAAGATTCCGGTGATCTCCCGCTATTGGTTCGGGCAAGATGGGATCTTGACGATCGATACTGAATACGACAATAATCAAGGTCAAGAACGCTGTTGGTTTATCAACGACGATTTTCGGATCCGCGTGAGCAGTGTCCGCACTATGGATGGCGTAAATCTCACCACCTATTGCTCCGAGCGGCGATGTATTAGTGATGATAGCCTGGCTCAGATGATTGATCGAAATTTAGCAAGGGTTTAGTGAATAGTGAACGCCGCCCAACAAGCTACAGACATCCCTCTCACCACCAAAATTGCTTCCGCTGTTAGTCTGTTTCGGAGCGAGTTTCCCGATGCAAAAGTAGACTTGAAGCCTTGGGCTGCAGATATTGATACCCAAGAGTTAGTCGATCCTGATTCGATCGATTTTAGCTTCCACTTTCCTGGTTGGAGTCGGCGGTGGCAAAGCCGCAGTGTTTTGGTGCAGATCCGCTTTTATGAAGACAAGCTAGAATCTACCCGCAATTTTATCGGGCTGGAAGTAGCTGGATTTGATTATCGAGGCAAACAGTGGCGACTATCTACTGTCAATGATTGGCAATTTGAGGGCGAGATTCAACCCAATCCAGAAATCGCTGAGAAGTTAAAACAATTTTGTCGCCAGATCTTTGAATTATTTAGTGTGGGTTGAGAGGAGACAGCTAGTGATGCGAAGTCCGCCTACGCGGACTAAATAATTAATTCAAGTCCGCGTACGCGGACTTGGCAGAAACAAGGACTTCCAGTCTTCCAGTCGTTGTTCACTATTCACCATTCACTATTCACCAACTAAACCTCGATCGAATAGCTACTAAAATCTCTGTCTACATGCTGCAAGCCAGTTTTCACACCGCTGCGACGAATTCCGCCAGTGGTGATATCAAAACCGACAATTTCCCCATCCAATTCAGGAATAACTCGACAAGCATAAAGCTGAGAAGTTTCTGGTAAAAATACTTGGGGATTACCTGCTGCAAAATCAAACAGAGACGATGATGTGATCCCCTGCAAGCCACCACTTTGTTCGGTGTTGGGTGCAAAGTCATATTTTGCCCAAGAGCTGTAGACAAGGGCATAATCAGTAGCTCCCGTTGGCGAAGCCTCTCTGAAAGATAATCGATACAACTGTGGCACTTCCATCTCTGCATAAAAGCCAGGATGGTAGATCGGCGGCAAGTATTCCCATTCTTCAAAGCTATTATTTTTAGCTTTGAGCAAAGCAATTGCCCCTTTTTTGCCCAATGGTTGAGTCGCATCTTTTGCCGACAATAGCATATAAATCTGCTCCTCATGGCGGAATAAAAATGGATCGCGCCATGCGTGAATTGTCAGATCTTCGGGGACATGATTTCGTTCATAGGGAGCCTGAGGCTGAATCCGAATACTGGGAATCCGAAACCATCGATCGAAACTCTGAATATGATGTGTAAATGCTACACCAATATTTTGAGTCATGCCATCATCGGTGGCTTGATTTCTGGATGTGTAAAACATCAAAAATCCACCCTTAACTTTGACAATATCACCACTCCAGATCGAGGTATCGTCCCACCCATGTGGATCTGCACCCAGTACCTTGTCGCTGATCCAATCGATCGTCAAAAAGTCTGTGGTAGTCGCATATCCCACCTGTGAACTAAAGTGATGCTGATCCTCAGCCACTAGAGATCGCTCGGCATTGAGATAAAATAAATGGAAAATTCCGGTTTCTGGGGCAAAGTAATACCAAAAGTCCCAGACGTGACGGTGAGGATGTTGGAGAGTCGGATAGCTAGATTTTGGCGCGAGGGTGAGCATTTTCTACCAATTCAAAATTCAAGATTGGATGGTTAATTCATGACAAAATGAGTGCAGCCAAGCTTCTTACGAATAGGGCAAGAATTTTTGACTGCAACAATGGAGCGTAGCAATGGGATCACAGGTACAGCTCACCAATTATTCAGCTTAAGAATAATGAATGATTTCAGGTCAATAAGTTTCAAGTTCTGTTGAAATTTTATCTTGCGACTTTCACTATATTTGGTCAATCCGTCATTTAGCCGATTGTAGTAATTTAATAAGCATTTATACTCATCAACCAAAAAACTTAAAACTAATTTACCTAGTCATTTTTACCACATATTGAAAATTATTTGTAAATATAAAAATCAATATTTGGATCAATCCTAAATTAGTAATTAATGATGACAGATGTGTCCGCCAGTAAGCGGAAAATCTAGATATTTTTAGGATACCCAATCGATCAACGGAATCGATCTATTTTCAAATTAGGTTTTAGGCTATTCAAGCGAACCACTTACCCCACCCGCTCACAATTCTCAGTCACAATATATGGATGCTGAGAGACATCGGGACAAACTGAATGAAATCAAGATCTCTGACTATTGCGATCATCGTCGGAATTATTTCCTTGCTCATAGTGGGGACAAATGCCTATGGCTGGGTGTCGGTGCATCGATCGATCCGACTCTTGGAGCGAAATCAGCCACAGCCGCCAGCATCAGCCATCTTTGTCACCAAAGATGCTCCAGCAGCAATCTCGCTGATCGCAAATGTTGATGAACTGGTAGATTTGAACAGTCTGGCAACACCAAAGGCAAAGAAAAGCACCGCACGCCAAGCAATCAAGAAATGGCAACAGCAACTTGGAGATCGATTACATTTAAATTATCGACAGGAAATCGCACCATGGTTGGGTGAAGAGATCACCGTTGCGATTACAGATCTAGATTTTGATAGATTACCTCAAAATGGGTCTCAACCTGGATATTTAGCTGTTTTAAGCAGCCGCAATCCCGAAGTTAGCAATCGAATTATTCAAGCTTGGTGGGATGGGCAAATTGCCGCAAATAGATTAAAAATTGAAACCTATCAAGACATAAAAATTGCACATAATCGTCGAGACAAGATCGCTAGTGCAATTGTAAATGATCGATATATCCTCTTTGCTAATCATCCCAAAGTCTTACGACAAGCGATCGATCATCTCCAAACGCCGCGTCTGAGTCTCCTCGACAATTCAGACTATCAGCAGGTAGTCGCCGCTAATAGTCACCATAAAATCGGCATTGGCTACGCTCGTTTACCAGACTTGAAACATTGGCTCGGCAAAGGAGCTGGCGAAAAATATCCAGTAGCTGGTATTAATATCGGAGTCGATCGACAAGGCTTAATCGCTGACTTATCACTGTACCCTACTACTCCTGACACCACGATCGTCGATCCGACAGCAATTCCAACTCAACCTAAGTTAGTCAACACACTCAAATACCTGCCCCTTCACAGTAACATTGCGATCGCAGGTACAGATTTAGCCCATTGGCAACAGCAATTAGCGACTATTTTGCCAGAAATTAAATCTTTAACGCCTACACTCGATCGAACCATTACCGCAATTGGCAACCAATTAAGTATCAACTTAACTGAAAATATCTTCAGTTGGACAACCGGAGAGTATGCTCTCGCAGCCATTCCCAACCCGACTCAAATTACCACTGATTGGATGTTTATCGCCGAACGTACCCAGCCAGAACGAGTAGATGAAGCGATTGGCTATTTCGATCAATTAGCTAGTCTTGCTGGCTATAATGTAGGGCTGCTCCCTTGGCAACAAAAACAGGTAATCGGCTGGACAAAACTGGTGACAGACACAAGTTCCAACACCGCGCAACTGATTGCTGAAGTTGCTGGTGTGCATACAAACATTGGTGATAAATACACAATTTTTGCCAGCTCTGTTGCTGCAATGGATGCTACACTCAAAGCCATAGATCAGCAGTCCATTTTGGATAGCGATCGATATCAGCACGGAGCTAATCTATTAACAGCTACCGAAACTGGCTATCTCTATGGTAAATGGCAAACAATTAAGCAGCTATTACCAACACAATTACAGGAACAGCCCTTAGTAAAATCATTCAGCGATGGTATCTTTGCTGGATTACCAAATATCAGCTTCAGCAAATATGTCGAAGCTGGAATCCAACGGATCACTCTGTTGTTTCAGGTAGAATGAATAATTGATAATTGAGTTTTTAATATGGGGATTTAGCTATTCAACTAATTAGCTGGACTCCGTAACAAACCAAAAATATCATCAACAGTAATGTTCAAATCTAGCCCAGCCAAAACGGGTAATTGGTTACTACCTGATAACTCCACGGGACTTTGATTCGCGGGGAAAGCGAGGATTAGTCGTTCTGCTGGATCAATCAGCCAGCCTAAACTGGCACCATGATTGAGGCAATGCAAAATATTCCGAATTACTTTGGTGTCTTTTTGATCGGGAGAGAGAATTTCAATCGTCCAATCAGGGGCAATCTCAAATACATTAGCAATATCACCATCAGCCTCGAACGGAATGCGTTCCCAGCGAAATATCGCAACATCAGGCACAATCGATCTTCTGCCTAATGGTGATCGAATCGCCAGCGGATCGCCAAATGTACAGCGCAGTTCGGGCAGTGCCATGGCAATCTCAGCAGCTTCAGCGACATCATTTACTAGGTTGCAAAGTTTGAGCTGTAACCGCGAATGTTGTCCTTGAGGCATGGGCTTTTGTTCGATCGATCCAGCAATAAATTCACTCGCTGGCTTGGTTTCTGGCATTGCCAAAAACTCTGCTAGTGTGAAGATTTTAGGTTGAGAAGTAGTCGTCATCGCTAAACCTCCAAATCGGATGGATGGGGACTTTAAGAATTGCCTCTAACCTTTTTTACCAAATTAATTGATTTCTATTGACTCACCGCAGAGCCATCAGCAGCTTCTAACACAAATCCCATATCAGAAATTATATCCCAATCCTGAGTAGCCGATTGTCCTGGTGTGGTGAGGTAATCACCGACAAAAATTGAATTTGCAACATACAATCCTAAGGACTGGAGCGATCGCAAATGCACCTCGCGTCCACCCGCAATCCGAATTTCTTGGGAGGGTAATAACAACCGGAATAAACAGAGGATGCGTAAACACTGCTGAGGTGTTAATTGCTTAATATCGGCAAACTTAGTACCAGGAATCGGAATCAAAAAATTCAGCGGTACGCTAGTCACGCCTAATTCCCGCAGGGACAGGGCTAAATCGATCACATCGTCATTTGACTCGCCCATCCCCAGAATCCCACCAGAACAGGTGGTGATACCTGCTGCATGAACATTTTTGACTGTCTCGACTCGATCGGTATATGTGTGGGTAGTAGCAATAGTAGCGTGATTGGTTTCGGACGTATTGAGGTTATGATTGACTCGATCGACTCCAGCTTCAGCCAGTCGGTGAGTTTGCTCCGCGCTTAATAATCCCAAGCAAGCGCAAACTTTCAGATCGTAGTTTGCCTTAACTTCCCGCACTGCTTCCAATACCTTACCAAAAGTGGCTTCATTAGGCGATCGACCAGAAATGACCATGCAAAAAGTACCAGCCTTGAGTTCAGAGGCGCGTTTGGCTGCATCTAGAATCTTGGACTGCGCCATCAGTGGGTATTTCTCAATCTCGGCGGTGGAGATTTTGGATTGGGAGCAGTAGTGACAATCCTCTGGACACATCCCACTCTGGGCATTTAATAAATAATGCAGCCTAACTCGATTACCCCAATAATGACGGCGCACACGATGAGCTGCGGCAATCTGATCCAACAACACCTCATCTTTTGCTTCAAGCACAGAGAGAGCCTCATCTCTGGTCAATATCTCTCCAGCTAAAGATCGATCGGCAAGGCTGCTCCAAGTGGGTGTGGTCAATAACATCAAACTTATGGTCTATATTGCTTTGGCAAACGTTGATAGTATCACAAAATCCACCCCAAACCTGCTCGGACTAAAAATAGAACAAATATTCACTTAACCGTTGGCGAAGCCTGCACTTTGCGCTTACCGTATTGGGTTCTCAATAACTCCAATATTTCTAAGCTAGGGGATCGGCAGATCGGGATTATTACTCGATTTTCTGTAATCCAGCAGTTTTGGGATCGACGATTTTTTGACCGAGGTTGGGAAACTTGATGGCAACAGATTGTTTGTTGCCATCTCCAAATACATGGGAAATCTGACCTACGCCAAAACCGCGATGAATCACTCGATCTCCAACTCGCCAGCCTGTTGTTTGACTAGTTGTAGTTCCAACCGTTTTCGGTTCTTTGTGCAGGGTTTTACCAGTGGTTTGACCTTTAACTTTAGTCCGAAGATTACTATTGATTAATTCTGGCGGGAGTTCACCGATAAATTGCGATCGAACGGCGGGTTCTCTATTTCCATATAAGCGGCGTTCACGGGCGTGGGACAGATAGAGCATTTCCTCGGCGCGGGTGATGCCGACATAACATAATCTCCGTTCTTCTTCGACAGCTAAGGGATCGTTTAATGAGCGATAACTGGGGAATAATCCTGCTTCTAGTCCGACAAGAAAGACGATTGGAAATTCTAGTCCTTTGGAGGCATGTAAGGTCATCAGAGATACGGCTTCTTTGCCCTCTTGGAGATTATCTAAATCTGAACTGAGGGCAGCACTCGCTAGATAATTTTCTAAGCTAGGTGTTTCATTTTCTTCTTGAAATTGGAGGGTGGCATTCACTAGTTCTTGAATATTCTGAACGCGATCGAGAGCTTCATCTGTGCCTTGGGTTTGTAATTCGGTGACGTAGCCAGTATCTTCAATAATGCCTGTGACTATCTCGACAACTGGACGAGTTTCGATTTCACCCCGCCATTTATTAATAATCTCGGCAAATGCTAGTACGCCTTTGGACGATCTGCCAGCAACAGTTTTTACAGAAGTATCATCATTCAGAATTTCCCATAAGGGCACACCTAATTGATGAGCAGCATTTTGAAGATTATCGATGGTAGTTTGTCCGACACCACGGCGAGGAGTATTGATCACCCGTAGCAAACTAACTGTATCGCTCGGATTAGCAATTGCCCGCATATAAGCGACAATATCTTTAACTTCGCGGCGATCGTAGAACTTGAGTCCACCCACAATTGTATATGGTATTTGGGCGCGGACAAAAGCATCCTCGATCGGTCGCGATTGAGCATTGGTACGATAGAGTGCTGCGAAATTACCATGATTGAGTTCAGGATTTTCGCGCAGTAGTTTCCGAATTTGACTGACTATAAATTCCGCTTCATCAATTTCGTTATCGGCCGTGTAGAGAAAGATTGGTTCGCCTTCACTCCGTGTCGCAACTAAGATTTTATCAATCCGTTGGGTGTTTTGTTGAATTAAGTGATTGGCTGCTGCTAAGATATTCGCACGCGATCGATAGTTCTCTTCCAGCTTGACCATTGTTTTGGTCAGATCATCAGCTTGACTATCACCAAAATCATCCTGAAAATTCATCAGAATTGTGAAATCAGCAGCTCTAAAGGAATAAATAGATTGATCGGCATCGCCCACCACAAAGATCGATCGATGTTCCCAGGCATCAAATGTTTTGCTATCAACACCATTGGTAACTAATAGCTGAATTAGATCATATTGAGTCCGATTGGTATCTTGATATTCATCGACTAATATATGTCTAAATTTGCGATGCCAATAATCTAATACTTGGGCATTCTGGCGAAAGAGCTGAACAGGAACTAATAAGAGATCGTCAAAATCTAGGGCATTATTTGCACAGAGCGCATCTTGATAGTGCTTGTACACATCAGCAATTACTCGCCCTTTGTAGTCATTCTGATCTCTGGCGTAAGCCTCTGGGGACAAACCTTTATTCTTGGCAGTACTAATTGCATAACGTACCGATCGCGGATCGAATTTCTTGTCATCTAGATCTAACTGCTTAACGACAATTTGCTTAACCAATCCCTGACAATCAGCATCATCAAAAATCGAGAAATTTTTATTCCAGGTGCGCCCTTTATCATCCTGATATTTCTCGATATCAAATCGCAATACCTTGCTAAATAAACCGTGAAAGGTACCAACCCAAAGATCTTTGATAATCGTCTTGTAAATATGCGATCGCATCTGAGTTTGCTGATACTGATCTAATGCACCCCAAGCTTTGCCAAACTTTAACTCTGCCTGTTGTTGGGCAAATAATAGCTCGATTCTCGATCGCATTTCCTTCGCAGCTTTATTGGTAAAAGTAACTGCTAAAATATGCGATGGATCGACGCGATGGGTGCGAATTAAATTAGCGATGCGATAAGTAAGTGCGCGAGTTTTGCCACTACCAGCACCAGCAACTACTAATAAGGCTCCACAATAATGCTCGACGGAACGCCGTTGGGAAGGATTGAGATGAGCGAGAAAGTCGGTATTAGACATGTTTGAACACAACCGAAAGATTATTTGCAGGCATTGGATAGACTTGTTGTAGTGTTAAATTATGACTGTGAGCAACAGCAGTTATTTCTTCCAAATCTCGCACGCCCCACTCTGGATTCTGACTCTGGAGACTCTGATCAAAAGCGGCATTACTAGGGGCGGTATGGACTCCAGCTTGCTTGAACGGGCCATATAGGTACAAAATACCCCCAACAGGGAGAATGCGACTGGCTCCGGCAAATAGCCCTAGATAAGCCGCTTTTGGCGCAATATGAATCATGTTAATATTCACAATTGCGGTAATTGGCTGTTTTGATTCTACCAACCACTGGTCACTACTGGCATCGAGATCGATCGGGGGATATAT
Organism: Synechococcales cyanobacterium PMM_0072; assembly: GCA_949127675.1. Taxonomy (GTDB): domain Bacteria; phylum Cyanobacteriota; class Cyanobacteriia; order Cyanobacteriales; family Chamaesiphonaceae; genus Chamaesiphon. Next base: position 276 of record CASBPY010000247.1, on the reverse strand, counting down.
ATTATCCCATGGTGTGGCTTGTCGCCATGCAGTGATGCTGGCCCTCGCATCGGGATTGGGATCTGAGGGGAGCCAATGGCGTGGGGCGAGTTGGGGAGCCATGAACATCGCGTGTTCGCCCGTACCGCTAGATATTTCGAGGATCGTCCCTGTGGGCGGTAATACTTGACGCAGCACTTCCAGAATCGGTTCGCGATTGCGTTCGGTTGCGGGTGCGTACCGCCGGAGATCTGGGATGTCTGCCATCGATCCTCAACTGTTGAGATTTGACTACCT
>CASBPY010000246.1 GCA_949127675.1 Synechococcales cyanobacterium PMM_0072 | reverse complement strand
GCGCAAAGAGGGTGGGAGTATGATCAATCAGGTTATTTGACTCATCCCGAACATCAAATTAAGTTACGGTGCATTTATGATGCCTTTGCTGATATTTTACACCAGTGCGATCTCGTTGCTGGGATGGCTGGTACAGCGATCGAGCAAGCCGTCGGTTTAGGCAAACCAATTATTCAAATTCCCAGTGCTGGGCCGCAATTTACCTATGTTTTCGCTGAAGCACAAATGCGCTTATTAGGCTCGTCGGTACAAACGATCGGCACTAAACCAGCCACACCCGAAACTATTACCCAAGCGGCACAGGCGATCCAGCGCACGTTAGGCGACGCAGAATATCTCACTCAATGTCGGGCAAATGGATTGGAGCGGATTGGTAATCTTGGTGGTGGCGACGCAATGGCAAGGGTTTTCAGCGATTTATTTTTAAAAACCGATGCACAATCATAATTTTACTGGCTGAATTGCCGCGCATAGAATTGAGCATAGCGGCCAGTTTTGTCGAGTAGTTCGGGATGAGTTCCAGCTTCGATAATTTCACCATTTTCGATCACCAAAATTCGATCGGCTTTGCGGACTGTGGCTAAACGGTGCGCGATAATAAATACGGTTCTGTCTGCCATAATTCTTTCCAGTGCTTCTTGTACCAGGGCTTCTGATTCGGAATCTAACGCGGAAGTTGCTTCATCGAGAATCAGAATACGCGGATTGAATAATACAGCTCTAGCGATCGCAATCCGTTGTTTTTGCCCACCAGATAGTGTCGTACCTTTCTCACCAACGTATGTATAGTAACCCTGAGAAAGTTGAGAGATAAACTGATGAGCATTAGCAATTTTTGCGGCTGCTTCTACTGCTTTGATGTCAAATTCTGTTTGACCAAAAGCAATATTTTGGGCGATCGATCCCGATAGTAATACTGTATCCTGAGGGACGATTCCGATCTGGCGACGAAGACTTTTTAGTGTGACATCGCGGATATCAATTCCATCGATCGAGATGCTGCCAGATGATACGTCGTGGAAACGATTTAAGAGACTCAGAATTGTACTTTTACCTGCACCAGAAGCCCCAACCAAGGCGATCGTTTCACCTGGTTGAATTTTGAGATCAAATGACTTGAGAATCGGCTGATCGGGTGTATAGCCAAAGCTGACGTGTTGATAGTCAATTTGGCCCGTAATGCGGGGTAATTCGATCGCATTAGCTTTTTCGATGATTGTTACGGGAATCTTGAGTAGTTCAAAAACGCGATCGACTGAAGCTTCAGCTTGCTTAATATCATTGAAATTACCAGTAGTCATACTGATCGGATCGATTAATAAAGCGATCGCAATGGCATAACTGACGAAATTACTACCAGTCAAATTCCCCAAGGAAATCTGCCAACCAGCGAGGACAAATAAGAATAAAATACTAACAGCTTGAATCAGACTAATAATTGGAAATTGGAAAGCTTTAAGATTCTCAGTACTGTATTTTGCTTGATAATTTAGTTCCGCTTCTTGTCCAAATCGATAGTTGGCGTAGTCCTCTGCTGCGAATGATTGGATCGAGCGCATGTTACCCGTGAATTCGGTGATTAAGGACGCTAGATCGGATGTTCGATTTTGACTGCGGAGGGAAAATTTTTGCAATTTGTTACCAAACCAACCAACGATGATGGCAATAATTGGTGCGAGAATAAACACCGAAATAGTCAATTGCCAATTTACCCAAATCAAATATCCTAAAATTAAGATTAATTGCAGCGTACAGGGAATAAATTGATGAAAAAACTTGTAGACAACTTCCGCAACTCGATCGACATCTTCAGTTAAGCGATAGGCTAGATCACCCGTTTGGACTGTCTGTGTATATCCAGCACCTACTCGCAACAGATGGGCGTAAACTCGCTTGCGTAAATCTAACGTGACTGAGAAGGCAACTTTTGCCATCAGTGAATCCTGTCCATACTGGGCGATACCGCGCAGTAAATAAATCAGACAGCCAATCAGCGCAAATTTAATTAATAATTGGACATTCCCTGCTCCCAAATATTTGGAAATATCCCCAGCTAACGAAGCCATCAATGGCGAAAATAAGCTAAAAATAATCACGCACAATAACCCCACCGCAATCATTTGCCGATGGGGTTTGAGATAGGGGAGAAGTTGCCAATAATTAGAACGCTGTTTCAAAAGAGCCACTCGATCGCTAAATAGATGTACTTACTAGACGCTATCAGCTTTTGGTTTGTTCGCAAAGCCTCATCTCAACGTTTCGATCAAACATGATGCAATCCGTTTTGCAGCACCAGGCGTACCCATGCGTAATAATCCATTCTGCGCGATCGATTGTAACTGATCCGGTTGCGCTAATAATCGCTGCATCTCCACCCCTACATCCTGTGCCTGAGCTACCAAGATCACTGATTCACCCAATAGTCGCGTCTGAGCTTCGGCAAAACTAGGAGTAAATTGGGGTCCAGCACCTGGGATAATAAAGGCAGGTTTTCCTAATCCAATGAATTGCTCTGTAGCTGTACCCGCCATCGCGATCGCACAGTCTCCTTGCTGCATAAACTGTCCATAAGCTTGAGTACTAATGACGATCGTTGCATTATCCAGTTGATAATAAGTGGCCATCGAATCAGTCAGAATATTAGTTAAATTGGTACCAGGATCGACCACTTGCACCCAACCTAATTTAACCAAACTGCTTTGCAAAATCGCTAAATCTAATGTG
>CASBPY010000245.1 GCA_949127675.1 Synechococcales cyanobacterium PMM_0072 | reverse complement strand
GAATTGCATCATCCACCTCCAGAATAGTTTCGTAATCTGGAGGTGGATGATGCAATTCAATCTCTCCGTTGTCAGCACCCGAAAGTAACTTATATGCGATTAGAGTGTGTCAATGACGATCCTGACTTTTTAGCGATCGCCGCAGGATGGGCAAATCCTTTAATTGAATCTATGCTGATCTCGCAGTCAGTTTTGGTTGAGCGATGTAAGTCTCCTACAGAACAGGATTAGCGGCGGAACGCATACCGAAGGCGATCGCTATTCATCTTCAATCACTAAATTTGCTCTAATTAAGATTCATATCAAAATCAATCAATCTAATTAATTCAATCGCCAAGTCACACATGGATAATCCAAAGTAGTAATTAAGCACAACCTTGGATTCAATTCCGATAGAGGTTATGTGTCAACCAACTAAAAGGAAAAGACTATGACTATGACTCAAACCATCATGAAAACTGATGGAGAACTCAAGACTGATGTACTTGCAGAACTCAAATATGAGCCAAGTGTAAAGGTCACAGATATTGGTGTCTTAGTGAAAGATGGCACTGTGACCCTCAATGGCTATGTAACCAGCTATAACGAGAAATGGGAAGCCGTCCGCGCCGTGAAACGGATTCTTGGGGTGAAGGCGATCGCCGACGATATCGAGGTCAGAATGATGAATGCTGTCCATCATGCAGACGGAGATATTGCTGCCGCCGCTGCGAATCACATCGAGTGGTGTAGGTCAATCCCCAAAGAAACGATTAACGTCACAGTTCGAGATGGCTGGATTACCCTAGATGGTGAAGTCGAGTGGTGGTATCAAAAGAATGATGCCCAAAATGTTGTGCAGAGCTTATCGGGTGTCAAAGGAGTATCTAATCTAATCTCGGTCAAGCCCAAGGTAACGGCAGAGGCAGTCGAATCGGCAATTAAATCGGCTTTCAAACGCAACTCACTATTGGATGCCAACAAGATTCATGTGCACACCATCGGAGGCAAGGTAATACTGCGTGGTAACGTTCGGAGCTTTGTCGAACTAGACGAAGCCGAGCGAGTTGCCTGGGCTGCATCGGGAGTTTCAATGGTAGACAACCAAATTACGGTGGATTGGTTTTTTGAAGAATAGAAGTTGATTACAGCACTTAAGGCGGTTTCTGGTAAAAAATAACCTATTCCGAAGCCCCTAAATCCCCAATTCTGGGGACTTTGATTTTCAGAACCCCCAAAATTGTGGGCTATGTAGATTTTTTAAAGGAAATCTCCTAAGTGCAAAGGTTAAAAATCAAATAGTTAGAAAAAAGGAGTTACTTTATGTCCACTATTACTCAAATGAAATGTGCCTGCGTCCCTTGCTTGTGCGTAATTCCCATAGCGGAGGCGATTAAGAAAGATGACAAATACTATTGTAGCCAAGCCTGTGCTGAAGGTCATGTCGATGGAAAAGGTTGTGGACATCGTGGTTGTAATTGCTAGAAGTATGTTGAATGCAACTTAAATAAGCATATTTTGTAGGTTGAATTCTGCCGATTCTGACCTACAGAATGCTTGGATCTTTTCACTTTTAACCAAATCATAAATATTCACCATGATTGCCCTAAATAAAGGATTGGTAAAAATAGGAATTTCCTATAGGTTATCTATGGTGGCTGCGATCGCATTTAGTTTAGGAAGCTGCACACCAACTACAACCAATTCTTCGTCCCCCCAAGCTAATCGGAAACAATTGCAGATCGTCACAACTTTTATTCCGATTACAGACTTTACAAAAGCAATTGCAGGCGATCGCGCCCAAGTAATACAACTGCTACCAACCGATGTTGGTCCCCATGAATTTCAGGCAAAACCAGCGGATGCTCAGAAGCTGGCAAAAGCTGATGTCCTAGTCGAAAACGGCTTAGGAATGGAGGCATTTCTGGATGAATTAGTTAAGAATGCGGGTAATCCAAATTTGAAGATTATTGACTCTAGCAAAGGAGTTCAAACAATCTCTACGGCAGCATTTGAAGGTAAAACACAGGATCGAGCCAAACAAGTCGAGCTTAATCCTCATATCTGGCTCGATCCCAAACGAGTCATTCGCCAAGTAGAAAACATTCGTGATGGCTTGATTGCTGGCGATCCAGACGGGAAGACGGTTTATACCGCCAATGCCGCTGCCTACATCATCAAGCTCCAGCAATTAAATCGAGAATTTACACAAAAACTTCAGCCCTTTGCAGGCAAAACGTTTGTAACTTACCATGACTTTGCCCCCTACTTCGCCCAAAGCTACCAGTTGAAAGCTCAATTTCTGGTGGGCATTCCTGAAGAAAATGCTTCGCCTGCCGCTGTGAAACGAGTGATCGATGCTGCCAAGACCTCAAAACTCAAAACCCTGTTAACGGAACCCCAGGCGGTGGGAAATCCCTTTTCAGCTTTGGCAAAGGATTTACAGGTGCAGGTCGGCAATTTCGATCCGATGGAGACAGCAGGTACCGAAGGTGTACAGCCCAACTATTACTTCACTGTAATGCGTCAGAACTTGACTAATTTGGAAGCTGCTTTTGGGAGGCAATCGTCAAAGTCATTTTCACCAAATCAACGTCAGTCTCGCCTGTTTGCTAGTTTGCCGCAACCTGTGCGGTTTTAGGAGGTTATCTTGAAGGAAAGCGTCTTAACAGTGGAACATCTCACTGTATATCGGGAAACCTACAAGGCGGTGCAGGATGTTTCGTTCTCCCTAGAGTCGGGAACAGATACATCGATCGTCGGTCCTAATGGCGGAGGTAAAACGACATTAGTCCAAGCCATTTTAGGGATTTTGCCCAGACATTCTGGCGAAATAACGATCTTAGGTCAACCCCTCAGTCGGAAAGGATATCTACCAGCAAATCTCCGTCAGCAAATCGCTTATTTACCCCAAAATTTTCTAGTCGATCGCCGCATTCCCATGACCGTGAATGAATTGGTGGGCTTAGGTTGGGACAAACTGGGGTTTCAGTTACCTTGGGCAAATCACAAAAAACGTAGTCATGCCGTTCGATCTGCTTTGAAACGGGTGAATGCAAGTCATCTCAAAGATCAACTGATTGGCGGGCTTTCTGGTGGAGAAACTAAGCGAGTGTTGCTTGCCTATTGTTTGGTTTATCCGCGTCGCTTATTGATTCTCGATGAAGCCCCTGCTGGGTTGGATATTAAGGCTGAGTCAGAGTTTTATGACCTGCTGTATCAACTCAAGCAAGAACAGGATTGGGCAATTTTACAGATTTCCCACGATCTGAATATGGTGCGGCAACATTGCGATCGAGTCCTCTGTATAAACCGCACCTTACGCTGTCAAGGAACTCCAGAAGTGGCACTTTCCCCCAATAGCCTTTCTGCTCTTTATGGAACAGATTTTGTGCAATACCATCATTCCCATTAACCCCATTTGATTATGTTTTTTCAAACAGAATTCACCCACGTCATCGAACTGTTTCAACTTCCTTTTATGCAACGGGCATTGCTTGGCGGTATTCTGACTGGGATCATGGGTGGAGTTTTGGGCAGCTTTACGATTTTACGGCAGTTGTCGTTCTTCTGTGATGCACTCGGACATTCTGCCTTGTTGGGTATCAGCCTCGGATATTTATTAGGACTCAATCCATCCCTCGTTTTACTACCCTTTGCAGTGATCTTTGCCTTAGCAGTGTCTTACTTATTGGAACATACTCGCTTATGGACTGACGCGTTATTGAATATTATCTATTCCTCATCTTTAGCGATCGCCATCATTATTCTCAGCTTTGTAGGGCAATATAAAGGCGGACTAAATAATCTTTTGTTTGGCGATATTCTGGCAGTTCAACAACTGGATTTAGTTTTAAGCAGTTTGCTTTTAATCGTCTGTACGATCTATATTGGAATGACATTGCGAACGCAAATGCTCCTAACTGTGGATGAATCTTTGGCGATCGCTCGTGGTGTATCAGTATCAACTCAGCGCACGGTATTTATTGTGTTGCTATCTCTGGTGGTAGGAATTTCCATTAAGTCGATTGGGGTGTTGCTGGTTAGTGCATTTGTAGTGATTCCAGCCTGTGCAGCCAGACTAATGAGTCGGACATTTACCCATTATGTATTGCTATCAGCAGGTTTAGGAGCGTTGAGTGCTGTACTAGGAATGGTGAGCTCAGCTTGGTTCAATTTGCCATCTGGTCCCAGTATTGTGGCGACGCAATTGGCAATCTTTTTAACGGCAATGGTGATACCTCGTCTGCGATCTGTGACTCATTCGCCATCAACTCTACCACCACAAGTTTGAGCATCTGGAGCAAACACCATGACCCAAACTCAACCTCACGATCGACCCATAAGTTCTGGAGTGAATCCGAAGCAGACGTTCGATTTAACTGACTCAAAATCGTCAGGTCGTTCTAGCGATCGTATTGGCATGGGTGCGAATCTATTTAGCGATAACTGCTCGTTTCGGGTGTGGGCACCAAATGCGATCGCCGTCGCCGTCGAACTCTGGAAAGAAGGCTCTCTGACAAGGATTTCGCTCTATCCAGAGCCAAGCGATCGACATTATTGGTCGGTGGATGTCCAAGGGGTGAAAGCAGGTCAGCATTATCAATTTGCGATCGAAAATAAAGGTGGCGATATCAACAATCCAGGTGGAACATTTACTCGCGCCGATGCTTACGCCCGTCAAGTCGAACATGCTGGAGATAATGCTAAAGGCATCGTTGTCGATTGGCAATATGAATGGTCTGAATTTCATCCGCCTAAGTTTGACGATCTAATTATTTATCAAGCACATGTCGGATCGTTTGCTGGATTAAATGACCATCTGAATATTTCTACTTATGCCACGTTTACCGACTTTGAGACAAAGCTCGAATATATTCGCAAGTTAGGATTTAATGCGCTACAACTGTTACCGATCGCTCAAGTCGATGGCATCGATAACGAAGGCTATGGTGCGACCAATTTATTTGCTCCCCATAATGGTTATGGCACTCCAGCCGATTTACGCCGACTTGTAGATGCAGCCCATCGTCATGGGTTAGCGGTATTGTTTGACGTGGTTTATCATCATGCCTCGACCACGCAGAATCACTATTGGGAATACGACGGCAATACTAACGATGATGGGGGGATTTATTTTGAAGATCCGTTTCGATTTGAGCCGCTGCGGGATGAAGACGGTCGATCGTTTGCTCACTGGAAGCGAGAAGTGCAGAATTTCTTGCTCGATCATGCGCGAATGCTGCTGAATGAATATAGAGGCGACGGGCTGCGGTTTGATATGGCGCATGGGATGACGTGGGATTGCGCTCGGATCATCGTTGCTGGATTGCGATCGAATCCTGACTGGCAAGATAAATATCTAATTGCCGAATGGACAGCCGAGCAGCAAGATCGCTGGGGCAAGGTAATTCGCGATTTGGGCTTCGATGCGATTTGGGCTACTCCCGATCCGTTTGCTTATCGCCGCGCCGCGAATGGACAAAATCAGATCGATGAACTCAAGTCTTTTATCGGCTGGTGGAGCTTTGATGCGCCCTGGAATTTCGTGCGCTATTTACTCGGTTCTCACGACCAAATTGCCGATCCTGACAACGGAAATCGGCGCGAGTATCGCTATTTTGTCGAACTATCTGGTGGGCGAAATAACTGGTATGCCCGATCAAAAGCACGACTCGGCTGGGCGTTAAATGTAGCGATTCCTGGCACCCCCATGATGTTTATGGGAACGGAGTGTCATCACTGGGGTTATTGGTGGCCCAATCCCGATCGCAATGCGATGACATCAGAACATCGCTTCGATTGGTCGATCGCAGGTGATGAAATTGGAATACCGATGCGAAACTTGGTCAAAGATGCGAACTCAGTTCGATCAAACAATCCCGCTCTCCGCAGTCACACCCTGCAATTCATTCACGAAGATCGATCTAATGGGATTTTAGCCTTCAAGCGATGGCATGAGGGCGGCAATATTATTGTGGCGATCGTGAATTTGAGCGATCGACAATGGCAAGATCGCGATTATGGTCTGCACATGGGCGGAGAAACGGGACAGTGGGAAGAGATTTTTAATTCTCAAGCACCGCAATATGACGGCTGGAACGATTCGGGAAATTATG